>CAZJBZ010000377.1:0-4436 GCA_964543975.1 uncultured Spirochaetales bacterium | reverse complement strand
CATTTTCTTGTATTGCTTTTGAAAATCCGAAATGAATTTTACTACTTCAGGACGATCGCTTGCGGGGTCAAATACTGAACCTATTACGGTTCCTTCAGCCGCTCCGCCGGCTTTGTCGGTAAAGAGCGGAGAATCTAACGCGTTGCCACCGAAAAAAGGTCCGTTTATGCCCAACTGTTCAGCGTCGAGGATAAATTGGGCCGCGGTTACATCACTGTTTGCTATAAAAATTCCATCATAGCCGAAGGCTATCCATCTTTCGAATAAATATCCCAACTCTTGCAAATTGGAATAATAATCAAAACGGTCAACAATAGTAATCCCCTTCTTTCCGGCTTCCTTTTCGAATGAATTTGCCAATCCGGTGCCGTATGAATCAGGGGAATAGAAAATGACAATCTTATTGTATTCCTGTTTTTTTAGATATTCCGCTATTTTACAGGATATGATAGTATCATTGGGAATATTTCGAAAAATATAGTGATTACTATCTTTCGTTAGTTCCGGCGCAGTCGAAGCCGGAGATACCATGACAAGTCCTGCTTCTTCATAAATCGTTGATGCCGGTATTGAAATAAAAGAGCTCTTATGGCCTATCACAGCCAGGACGGCGGGATTCTCAACGAAATTTTTCGCAATAGCAACTCCTTTGACTACACGGGATTCATCATCCTCTATTAAAAGGGCGCACTCTTTTCCGTTTATTCCGCCGTTTTCGTTGATCTGCTTAACGGCAAGATCGATCCCCTCTTTGAATAGTTCACCTCTCTCTGAAAACGGCCACGCGACCCCGAAGATAATTTTTTCCGGTTCAGTTGATTTCGCGCAGCTTGATAAACTAGTTAAAATGAAAGCTGATAAAAGCGAGAGAAGAAAAAAGAAAACAATCTGCTTGATTGCACTTCTCATCACACCTACTCTTTTTAAAGAATTCTTTTAAAATAGGACTATGTGGCAATTGTCACAATTGAGGAAATTGCAAAAATCACCATTTTACGGGCGTGGAAAAAGTTAATTACTTATAATATAAGTAATTGAAATTTTTGCAATTTCCATATCGGCCTATTTTGCAAGAAGCTCAATTATATATGAATATTATTTCTCGGAAAAGCAATATTTTTATTTTTACGGTGGAATGATGGGACGGCTATTTCTCCAGTTCGGTCTTTGCGCGGGAGCAAAAAGATAGAGAAGGGTTATAAACACCCATCTGCCGATATTGATAATTGTGTAAATCAGTTGCGGGCGCATGAACGTTGAAGCAGGAACGAGAACGTTAATTACTGTTTTGCTTATCATAAAGATGAGGACGGCAGCCGTAAAAAGAATGAAAAGGAGGAGGACAAGCACGATGGACATCTTTTTGCGGTCTAATAACGTTCGTCGAGGGATATCGTGGGCAGTGGCGTCGAACGCTCTCATGATACCGTCTAATCCGTTGGAAGCGAAGAGGAGTGAAAAACCGAGCCCCACGAGTGAAAGCCCCGGTCTTTTTTCCATTACGTCGGAGAGCAAAGAGGTAACGATTGCATATACTCTGCCGGGCATTACATCGCAAGCAAACGCAAACAGTTCAGTCTGAATGTTTTCCCCGGTCACAAGCGGTATCAATGTTAAGAGAAGAAGTGCTACAGGCGGAGCGGCAAGCAGAAACTGGAATGCAATCGCGGATGCCCGCATACTCACGGCCCCGCCGGTCAGCCCATAGGTAAAATGGAAAAAAATTGAAGCAATCGATTTCGGTTTTCTCCCCGAACCGTTATTGTTGTTGTGAAGCACTTTTTCCTCCCTTTCAGTTAGTTACTGCCACGAAGCTTGTTGAAAAAGTAATCAACAAGCTTCGTGGCAGTAGTTTCAGGGTGTCGAGAAGATCTCGGATGTCATAACTCCAGTCCGCTATTTTCAGTTCTTCAACCGAATCACTCTTTCCGTGCCCGCGCATATCGGGAACGATGACCCTGTATCCCTCTTCCGGGAACCGAATAATTTGCGGCCCCTACCTGGCATGATCGGCACCGAGACCGTGTATCAGTACTACCGTTCCCTTATCCGGTTCTCCGTATTCGGTTCCCGTGTGTTTCATAATAGATATTTTTCTTATTGCGTACAGTTGCATACATACTTTCTACACCTCTCAGTTTTATCTCCGCAATTCTCGGCGCTGTGTAATTCTTGCCTCATGTGCTCTAAAGTGTGTCGGGCCGCCTCCATAGTTAATTGCTGAAATCGGGCCAGCTGCTCCAACCTTCTCATGTAAATGCTGACTGAAGGTTTTGAAAGGTCGGCTTTTTTCGCTATGGCTTCCAAATGTATCGGTTCCTCGTTCGTCAGGAGAATTCCCTACAACCTTCCGAGAACGGGATTGGTCCCGAACTGTGAAAAGAAATCTTCCATGCAAGCAATTACTTTAGATTTTATCTGTTCTGCATCGTGATCCCTCTTCATCGTTTACATAATTTATAACATATTTAATTTGCAAAGCGATGAAGGATAGATTACAACAATGCAGCAGCTTGTTATCTGGATAACACACCACCCTATCTCACTCTCGTTATGGCCCTCTCCAGAACGGTTATTTCTGTTGAAATTGGTTTTTTCGGATCGGCGTTTATTATTTCCCGTTTCGGTAAGAATAAACAGAGGCTCGTGATATAATCTCTGTTCGCCGCGGCAGTGGCGGTGATGGTCGTTCCTTCCTTTGCAGGGCCGGGCCGGAAGATAATCAAGCCCTCCGGCGGGCCCCAATCGTCGCCCCAACATAATACCATGATTAAACGTTGTTGAGTCTATGGGTTAATAACGATTTTATTGCGCTGGATGCCTCCCATAACTTCCATGGCTTTATGGATATGCGTCAGTGGAAAGCGATGAGAGATAATTTTTTCAGGGTCGATGACCCCGCGTTCCATCAACCGAATGGCGTGTTCCATCGCTGTCGGGGTCGTTCCAAAACTGGAATCCATTCTGGCTTCCATAAAATGCGCGAGCCCGCCGTCCAACTCAAATGTTTCATGGGTAATGATCCCGAATACGTTCCATCGTGTTCCTCGCCGCAGCAAAGAGACCATGAGCTTTACCGCATCGATGGGCCCGGCAGCCTCCACGATGAGGTCCGGTCCCGCGGGAATTATTTCGTAGATTTTTTTCTTAGTTTCCGCGAACCGGGCCGCGTAATTGCTGTTTGCTCCGACCCCGCCATCCGATCGGTCGCTATCAGGCCTACTCGCATCAGGGCGGGCATTATCGAGTCGTCCCTCATCAAGGGGGTCTACGGCGAAATCCGCCCCCAAGCGCAGGGCCTGCTTACGACTATATTCGCTGGTGTCCACCGCAATGAGCCTACCGGCCCCGGCCGCTCGGGCAACCATTAAACAGAGCATACCGATGCTACCGGTCCCGATGACCACGACATCATCCCCCAACCGCATCTCGCTATGCTGAATGACACCCTTCCAGGCGCCGGAAAGCGGTTCCGTCACCGCGGCTGCATCGAAAGAGATCGCTTTCGGTTTGTGGAAAAGGCAGCTCTCTTTGGTAACCATATATTCAGCAAACGCCCCCGGCCATACATCTTCCGGACCGTCCCCCCCGGTCGTGAATGCTTGTTTGCAGTAGTTGGTGTTGCCGATCTTACAGTAGCCGCAAAAACCGCAGTACCCTGATGGTTGGCAGATAACCTCATCACCTTCTTTAAAGTGGACGACACCGAGTCCGATTTTTGCCACAACACCGCTGGGTTCGTGGCCTACGATGGAGGGGAAAGTAACGTTGTGACGAATACCTTTAATTGCCTTGTAATCTGTTTGGCAAACACCGCACGACTTAATCCGGACCACCACGGAACCAGGTCCGACCGGTTCCGGTCGCGGGACCTCCTCGAGGACGAGATTATCGACCCCTTTCAATACTGCCGCAAGCATAGTACTCATCTTATCCTCCCTTCTAAGCTTCGATCGTATCGATTAAGCTGTGAAGCAAAAGTTCATCTCCGAGACGTTCCGAGCTCGGAAGCCAGGCGTTATATGAACATCTTGATTTATCCCATTTCCCAGATCGATTTCGGCTTTTTTATCGCCAGAACCACCGCCGTTATGGCAATGGTGAGTCCGGTATTGCGGAGCATCAAGCCCTATGTCGCCTCGTTGAGTATAATAGCATTAATCGCATTGTATGCCCAATAGAACGGCGACCAGTAGAGCAGAAAATGCCACCGAATATCGAGCCGAACACCGGTATGGAGTGTCTTTCCCAAGCGCTTTTCGATGACTCGGCGGACCTTAATCCTCATCAGATAGAAGCCGCCGCCTTTGCCTTGGCCAATCCTGTTTCCGAGGGAATGCTCCTGGCGGATGAGGTGGGGCTTGGAAAAACCATAGAAGCGGGCTTGGCTTCACAAGAGAAAAAACTGTATCATCTTGGTATCCGTTGCACTAAAA
>CAZJBZ010000376.1:0-4467 GCA_964543975.1 uncultured Spirochaetales bacterium | reverse complement strand
CCCAGCGCACCGCGTACCACTCCATACGTTCGGCGCACAAATCCGGTGAAGTTTTAAAAACAGCATCCATATGACGCCATAACGCGATGTCCCCTTCTCTTGTCGAAGCGCTAAAGGACAATGCACGCTCGTAAATATCGGACGCCGTTTTGAAGTCTTTTTTCCCGGAGTAGAGCCTTCCAAGGGCAAGGTAGAGGGTGAAGGTGTCCACGGAAAAAACACCTGCGGCGGCCCGGGCCTCAATTCTACGCAATTGATCGACTCCCTCATCAATCCTATCGAGGACCGAATATAACCGTTCCAATTCGCGGATGATTGTGTTTGTGAAGAGCGGAATGGACGCGGTCTCCTCAACAATCGGCTGCCACTGTTCGAGTGCTTCTCCGTATAACCTCCTTGCCAGCAGGTTCTTTCCTTTTATAAACGATACTTCCGTCGCAGAAAAAGTCGATTCGAAATCATCCCGCTGTGACAGATAATCATACCCCCGAGCGTGAAGCTCACCGGCGGGAAAATCGGTAAAGAGAGACAACATGGAATCCCGACGATCTTCCGTTTCTGTTTCCCACTGTGTCGCGGCATAAAAAAGTTTTAGCTCGGGATCGGCGGTAAAAAGTGCCGCTAAGACCGTCTCCGTGTCTTTACCTTCTGATCCATTCGGTTCATGAAGTGCCGTAATTCGGGCGTGTTTCTCGATTTCTCGGAGCACTTCGGCGGTTTTCTCCTGCCAGTAAATCGATTCGATATACATTCGATGAAGAGCGCTATCCGAAGGAAACGCTTCAGTGATCGATTCTCCGAGCATTTCGGCAGCTTCGTACTCCTCCCGCTGCAGCAATTTTTGTAGCAGCAAATACGATGCTTCTCTTCTCCAAACACCACCGCCCTCTTCCCATTGTACCAGCAGCATTCTTTCGGCCATCCACTCCATATCCAGTTTTTCATAGAAAAAGGACATATAATACGCCGATCCTTCCCCGAGTCTAAAAATTTCTTCGAGCCGCACGGAATCGTAGTCGATATGTCTGAGAAACTCGATATTATCGTAACGTATCCGTGCAAGAAATGTACTCTCAGGAATTCCCCAGATATCGGAGGAGGTACAGCCGCTCGTTCCAAATACAAACAGAAAGAGGGGTATACAATAAAATATTCGTGCGAATAAAAACCGTGAGGGTGCTTTCCGCATTGTTCTCAAGCAGAGACGCGAAAAAGTTGAAATAATACGCATTTATCGTTCTGGTATGAAGATTTTTGTTCCTGCAAAGATAAGGTCAGGATTTTTTATATTGTTTCTTGCCGCAATTCTCTTATAGAGCCAAGGAGTGCGATAGAAAGATTGCGAGATATCCCAAAGGGTATCCCCCCATCTGATTGTGTACCATACACCGTTTTCTTGAGTTATTCCCGTTTCCGCGTTGGACTCAGCAGTTTTTTTTTCCGCCGATTCGGTGAGGCCTTCGGATTTGTCCTCTTGTCTGTCCCGCTGCTCCGTTCTACCGGTCCGGCTTTCCTCTTGTTCCGCTGCCGTTATCAAGACTTCGGTTCCGCCGGCCCGGGCGGTCTCCAGCGGCGGGACCGCGGGTCCCTGAAACGAGCGGAATAGGAGAAAAGCTATGAGGACGACGATCAAAAGCCCCAGCAGTATGAAGCCCACCAAGAGGACCGGATGTACCCTTCGTGGTTGTTCCGTTTCGGAATACTCTTCTTCTTGAATGGTTTCGTCATAAGCCGGTCCAAATCCTTCACCGCCGCCTATATCGAACTCATCCTCCGATAAATCCGTAGGCCCGAGATCGGTATCTTCCGCTTCATCAAAATCCGGTTTGAACTGTTCATCCAGTTCAAAATCAGGAACATCATAGAGATTTCCTTCCGAAATCGCCTGAAGACTGACACTTAGCGTTTGCTGTTCTCCCGTTTGCAGCTCGGAAGCGATAGCGTTAACTTTACCCGCATTGTCCACACCAAGAAGAAGCTCGATTTCCGGCTCTCCTCGGGGTGCTTCAGGTACATTTTCGATAACCAGGCTGCCTAAATAAGAATCATGGCCGATTTCCGGATCCGTTCCCCTGTACAGGTCAATTTGAACACTCGTCTGATTATCGTTGACGGTGGTCAGAACGAGTTTTTTCTTACCGACGGCATTTTCCTCCAATATCGGAAAAAATGTACCATTAGCGATCTTTATGCCAATCGTAGATTCACTCACCTTTCCTCCTCTATACAATAAAATCGTATCCCTAAATGGAATGTCTTGTCAATCGTCAGCAATTACCACCCTTGACAGCTTTTTTCTTGACAACAATGCCCGCAAAAGATGATAATAGCACCATGTCCACCTTTCTTCCCATTATCATCATAGTTCTTATTATCGGCATTTCTTTTGTTATTTTTCTTTTTATTTCTAAAGGGAAAAAAGATAAAGGGAAAAAGCAGTCGAAACCGAAGGACCGGAACGCGATTGTCAAAGAGGCCAACAGGAGGCTTTCGCAAAACCCGAAAGACGCCGGGGCCCTTCTCTCTCTCGCGGAACTGTATTACCGTGAACAAAACTTCGAGAAAGCGATGAAAACCTACTCTATCCTGATCGAGTTGTGCGCGACAAATCCGGAATTGGATGAGTTCGATATTACGGTAAAACACGGCCTGTCCGCCATGAAAATGAAAAACTACGATATAGCCTATAAGAGCCTTGCAATAGCGCGCACCATGAAACAGGACTCTTTTGAAGTCAACCACAATTTAGGCTATTTAGAGTTTTTAAAGAAAAATTATGAAAAAGCGGTAGCACTTTTACGCGCGGCAAATAACGCCCAGCCGGACGATCCCCAAACCCAGCGGTACCTCGGACACAGTCTCTATCGCATCAAAAAATACAAAGAGGCGGCAACCATTCTGAAACGGGTACTCGACTTGGAACCGGAAGATAAAGAGTCTCTTTTCGCGTTGGGGCAATGTTACTATGAAGTAGGACAAAACGAACAAGCCCTGAAGATATTTACCCACCTTCGGACTGATCCCGACATCGGACCATCCGCGGCCCTTTTTGCCGGCACCATCCATCTTAATACCCGCCAGCACGATCAAGCGATAATGGATTTCCAAATCGGATTGCGTCATGAAAAAATCAAAAAAGAGACCGCGACAGAGATGAAATACAGGCTCTCTGCCGCCTATATAAAACAGCAGGAAATCGGGAAAGCGATAGAGCTTCTTACGGATATCCAGAATTCGACGCCGGGCTACAAAGATGTTCCCGACCTTTTAAAAAAATACGGTGAACTGAACTCCAATCAAAATCTCCAAGTCTACCTGATAGCCCCCCCGTCGGAGTTTGCTTCTCTCTGCAGAAAATTGGTAGAAAGCTTTTTTCCGAAAGCGCGAATAAAAATAATCGATATCAGTATGCAGAAAAATGAGTATGGAGATATTATTACCGAAATTAGTACACCACAGTGGGAAGACACCATCATTTTTCGGTTTGTTCGGACCACAGGACAGATAGGAGAATTGATGCTGCGGGACCTCTATTCACGGTTGAAAGAAGTTCGCGCGGGACGGGGTTTCTGCGTTACCGCGGGAAAATTCAGTGAAGGGGCCCAACAATTTGTTGAAGCCAGACTCATCGATCTGGTTGAAAAAAAGGACCTGATAAAAAAACTCAATACTTTAAACAGAGGCAAGGTCCAAGCACCCCGATAGAGTTCTCTCGTCGTGTAGACGGTCCGGCTTTTGTACCGCAGCAAGCGGGGCGGAACACCTCGCCTACATCACCATCCTCATTGTAACCAGATGACGTTCCGCCTCGAGAAAAGGCACGGAAAGGGGAATAACGTCCCAACGCATCTGCCCTGACTGTTCGGTACTCCAGCTTGTTTCTACAACCTTCATCTCGTCCTCGATGGTGCTCTTTTTTCCCTTATACAGAATTAAATAACCGCCGTCTCGGGTACAGACAGCAAGCTTTTTCACGAATCCGGGAAGGTCACGGAATGCCCGTGCCGTTACCACATCGAATTGAGGAACAGGATGCCGCGCGGTCAACTCTTCCAATGTGCTTGTTATAATGTGGACGTTTTTGCAAAAACCGGAAGATGACAGGAGCGCCTGAACGTTCCGCAAAAAAGCGGATTTACGCGGCGACCGTTCCAGAAGCGTAACCGCGGTCTCCGGCAGGAGGAGGGCCAAAACGATACCGGGGAAACCGGCCCCCGAACCGATATCTACGATGGTCACAGGAGAGAGTCCGCGAAAAACGGATGCTCCCGCTGCCGAGTCGAGAATGTGTTTTTGGACGGTTTCTCGTGGGTCCTGATCATTGGGAACATGAAATAGATTGATCCGGCTGTTCCAGAGGAGAAGCTCGTCGATATACCGCTCGATCGCGGTTACCAACGATGGATTGACCTCCTCCCCTAATATCCGCAACCCGTCTTCTACGATTCTCACCCGCGGTTTTTCCTT
>CAZJBZ010000375.1:0-4494 GCA_964543975.1 uncultured Spirochaetales bacterium | reverse complement strand
CGATGTCCTACAAAGTAAGTATTGTTATAGAAAAAGATGAGTACGGATATTACGCTTCTATCCCGGAATTGGAAGGATGCCAAACCCAGGCGGACACTTTTGATGAAGTAATGGCTGTAGAAGCCCGCAGTAAAGTAGCCTTAATTCCCGCACTATGGCGAAACCGTAGGTGTCCGAACAGCCGGTAGATGAATATTAAATTTTCTTCGATTCTTACTGGACCTCCTGTCCAGTAAGGATAAATTGCCGAATACAGGACGTATTCGGCGGAAAGCAGAAACCATAAAAACCTTTTTCCTTTTGTCATCAACAAAATTTATTGACTGTTTTATTTAAAAGAGTACTACAGGCGATGGTCTACGAGCAAAGGCAATGCCTTCTGTATATCTTAATCAATATTGATGATGACGTTGAATATTTTCCTCAAGGTGCAATTGTATAATCGACTTTGATATTAGCCGTTTCCGTTTCTGCTTCTTCTACAGCTATCCATCGGCCAAAAATATCATCTTCAGTAACACTGAATGGAACAAGTTCATCAAGATTATCAAATTGATTTGTAGAAGCTTGTAATAATACTGTTTCGAAAACCGGCTCTTTAGAATCAGTCCCTATTCTAAACCGGAAATTACCATATTGCCGTTTATTCGGCATTGTATACCACTTGCCAGCCTCAATAAAATTATCCTGCTCCCATTTATTCGGGAATATCAAGACTTTATTACCATCAGCATCAATTGACTAAATTAATATATAACTGTCTCTATTTGAAGCAAAAATCAGATGCAGCTCTTCACCATTTTTATATACACCACCGTTTCCTCTGTTTAGATCCAGCCACACCATAAAATCATCCTCTACCATTAGGGAATCAAGGTAGTCCTGTCTCTCTACTATTCTACTGAAATCAGAGGGAACAAGAGCTACAGAAGCAGGTACAATTCTTCTAGGAATATCTATTTTTATTTTTTTCGTAGTACCGGATTCAATATCAAGAAGTTCTAAGTAAACTTCAATGTTATTGCCTCGTTCAAAATATCGTCCATTTAAGGTAGCCTGAAGGCCTTGGAGCTGCCCTGGGTCTATCTCGGTACTTTTTTTCATAATACCGGAAATACTAAGTCGTTGTGCATCGAAAATCTCATCCAGTCTGTCTTTCGCAAAAACATTAAATCGACCATCATTCGTCAGCGCTAATTCAAGATTCTCAGCTAAATATATGGAAAATTCTGTAGAAATAGATTTTTCAGCCATAGAAAATGTCCCGAGACTGACTGTAAGATAGTTATTTCCTGATGGAGCGAGTTGATTTACAGCTCTCCCAACATAATCAGAAAACTCCTCTGAGTGTAGCGTAAAAGTTAATAAAAGTGATAAAATTATTACAATTAGAGACTTTTTCATTTTTACAAACAATTAACCCAACCTATGTACCTAATAAGAAAAACTTATAAAAAGGAGCAATTATGATGAGTTTACAAAAATACGTATCCGAGTTTTCGGAATATCTGCTATTACAGTATTATTCGGAACGGACAATCGCCACATACACGTCAAACGTAGAACATTTCATCAATTTTCTTGAAACCTATTATCCCAGGATTAAATCATTTGAGCAGATAACCAAAGATATCGTTTTTGATTACCAGAGTTACCTCTCAAAGAATAAGAACAGAAAGGATGAGCCGGTTTCCTCCACAACGCAGCGGTTAAAACTGGTGGCAGTAAAGAAACTGTTCTCATTTCTTTTAAAAAAAGACTATATCCTTTTTGATCCGACTATATCATTGGACATGCCGAGGGAGGAAGAACAATTTACACGGACGATTCTATCCGAAGATGAGGTGATGCAACTGCTTAGAAACATTCCGGAACATACGCCGGTGGGAATACGCAACAGAGCAATTATTGAATTGTTTTATGGCTGTGGTATTCGGACTTCCGAACTCTGTAATCTTAAAGTAACAGACATAAATCTAAAAGACCAAACCATTACTATTATTAAGGGCAAAGGAAACAAATCGCGGGTAGTACCAATAGGGGCATACGCTGCATATTATATCGAGCAATATCTCGAGAAAGCGAGAAAGTACATGCTAAAAGGAAAACTACATGATCCTGGAAATCTTTTTCTTTCGATGAGAGGGAATCCATTTAATAAATGTACAATTAATAAAGCGGTAATTCCGTCTGTTACGAAAAACCTTAAATTAGAGAAACATGTATCGTGTTACACATTTCGCCATTCTGTTGCTACACATCTTCTCTCTCATCATTTGGATATTGCATATATTGCGAAATTGTTAGGACATGCTTCTTTGAGAACGACCCAACGGTACGCACATGTGGAAATAGGAGACCTAAAGAAAATGCACAGTCTTCATCATCCAAGAGAAATAGGGAATAAGATGTAATAAGGAAAGAAAAAATGTAGGAGAAACCGCTTGACATAGGAACAACGAATATTGCGATAAAGCGCCAAAATCAATCTTAGGAGGCGTAACGAATGGTTACCTTTACAGTTCCTTTATCAAGCAGACAAAAAGAAGGAGCGGAAGCGGAAAAGAAACAGTTCCGCTTCTCCGTTCCCCGGCGTGCGGTGGTCTTGGGCGGTTCCCGCAATCTTAACTTGACGGAGGCATTGTGTACTGATTTGCTGCGGGCATTTTCCGAACACAGTTTTTCCTTCTTTGTGGGAGATGCTCAAGGCGTCGATCGCAGTTTCCGAGAAGCCATTGCCGGTACTCCCTATAAAGAGAAAGCGATTGTCGCCTGTGCCTTTTCCCGACGAAAAGAGTATTCTTTTTCAAAAGGATTATTGGCAACAAAAGTAGTGCCGGAAAACTTATCACCGAAAGCGGCCCTGTACCGGCGGACGGTCTGGATGGTCAAACGCTGCTGTCTGGTGCTGCTGTTCCCGGAAGATCCGGCTACCGGCAGATGGGGCAAAGGCTCAAGATTGGCGTTTAAAACCGCCATGTACAACATCAAACCGGTGTTTGTTGTAACAACTGGTCCACCGAAAGAATCGGTCCACTACCTGGTACTCCCTGATAATCTGTTCGGTATTATCGACGGATTTTGGGTAGTTCCCCATCCTTACGGAGACGGAGGTACTTGTGATGAAGAATGGTAAAGTAGAAATAACGATCCGCATTCGGCAGGTGAAAGAAAGTCATTACCTGGCGTACTATCATTCGGAGGTCATGCAAACGACGGTTTCTCTCTATTGTAAAGACACAATTACCGGAGCGATAGCGTTAAATAATTTTGTCGAGATGCTGCGGATGAAGAACAATTGTTTAACCTGTAATATCATGATGGACGATATGCTGATATGCAACCAGCCGATTCAGAATGTTATAGACGTGTACACCGAAATTCCTGTCTCAGCATGATTTTCTGATCTCCCTTCTCCAACTGATCGAAAAAGCCCTTGCCGTCCTGGCAGCGGGCTTTTTCTCATTGTATAAACCAAAGCCCCCGGAATACATGGACGTATGACGGGGTGTCTTTGTTTCCGGTTACCGTTGGTTGATTAATACCATATATGGTATTACATTCATAGATGATGCGAGTTGTCATTGATACAAATATTGTCATTGCCGGTCTGTATTCACGCCGTGGGGCCTCGTTTCAGGTGCTTGAAGGAGCTTTGAAAAATAATATTGATTATGCCGTTTCACCTCTCGTTGCCTTAGAGTATATCGGAAAAGTGGAAGAAAAAATGAAAGAGGGACTTTTAGGACAACCGCGAGAGTTTTATCTAGCTTTTATTCGAGCATTGATAGAAAAGGGGGTGCAAGTACAGCAACCCGCCTTAGAACGGCCGACATTAAAAGACCCTACGGATGACAAAATCCTCGAATGTGCTCTTGCCGGAGAGTGTGGTGTTATTCTTACCTTTAATACAAGAGACTTTCCGGCAGAAATACTTAAGGATTATCATATTCGAGCAATGGAGCCGGGAGAGTTTTTACGAGAGAGGAGGAACCGATGAAAACGACATATAATCTCCGTTTACCGGAAGAGTTATGCGAGAAAATAGAACGGGAAGCGAAAAAGAACAACGTAAGCATTAACCAATATATCTTGTATACGTTAACGAAAAGCATTTCTTATGACGAGGCGTTGCAGCAGCTCCATGAGGAATTGAAAGATGTTACCGAAATGGATATAGACGAGATGTTACGCCGGATTCCAGATCGTAAACCGCTTCCTGGTGATGAAATTTAATTTTTAGAAATACCGTTTAAATCTTCCCCTTTCGATCCCCAGCAAGTGCTATACTACGCCAACCCGAACCTTTTCCCGGAAACGTGCGTTATGGCGAAGTGGTAGGTGTCCGAACAGCCGGTGGGATACATACTCACTCACGGCTTTCTTATTTCCAGTTATTTAAAAACTCGATACCGTTTTCCATCTCTTCCGCCGATTTATGATGTAACAGCTTCGATAACCGTCGCAACAGTACTTTAAAAGGTATTTGTGAAG
>CAZJBZ010000374.1:0-4498 GCA_964543975.1 uncultured Spirochaetales bacterium | reverse complement strand
AACCACTTAGGAGGTTTTTTGTATAGTCCTACCCCGTAGCGCTTAATTTGGGTATTTATTATTTTATTCACTCTTGGGTTTGTTGTTTTTTTTACTTTCCCTCTCATTTGGCTTATTTCTACATCCTTAAAAACAGCGAACAACCTTGCCTCTATTCCTCCTGTGGTTTTTCAACTCCCCATTTTTACTCAACGTTATGTTGATCTAATCAATTCTCCTTTTGTTATTAATATTAGAAATAGCCTTATCATTGCCGGTTCGACTACATTTTCATGTGTTTTTTTTGCGTTACTCACCGCATACGCAATTGCTAGGATAAAAATAAAGGGTAATATGGTTTTTCTGTATTTGATTCTTATTCTTTCAATGCTTCCGCAGATGGCAATTATTGGAAATATATTTTTAATGTATAAAAAATTAGGTTTTTTGGATCAGCACCACGGTTTGATAATTGCTTACGATGCTGTTTTCATGCCTTTTAGTGTATGGTTTTTAGCAAGTTTTTTACGTACTGTTCCGGACTCTATCGAAGAAGCGGCTTTATTAGATGGAGCAGGTGAACTTACCATTATATTTCGTATTATGCTGCCTCTTTCTATCTCCGCGATAACGACACTTATTTTACTTGTTTTTATTACCACTTGGAATGAATTTCTTTTTGCATTCACGTTTACAACCAGCAATACAGTACGAACGGTACCTGTCGCGCTTCTTATGATGCGTGAGGAATATGCAGTACCGTGGGGTAAATTGTCTACCGGAGCATCAATGACATCGATCCCTATTGTTATTTTAGCGTTATTATTTCAGAAATACATTATTAAAGGGCTTACTGCCGGAGCCGTAAAATCATAAATAACTATTATATACACAGGAGAAAAAGTTGATGCAGCCGAAAGATGTAGTTAAAAAAGCGTTTAATTTTGAAGAAACCAAAGCAATTCCTTATCACATACCTATTGATGAAGAAATCGAAAATAAGCTGGATAAATATTATGGTACTCGGGAGAAATGGCAAGATCGGATGATACCGTATATTCATGGAACAATGTGCGGACACAAAAGAGTGCCTATAGACGGCAGTGATGAGGTGGTAAAGGATCCATTCGGAGTCGTTATGAAACAGGGAAATATACTCCATGTAATTGATGCTCCATTAAAAGAGCCGTCGTTACAAGGATACCGCTGGCCTGAAGCCGAAGAATTGGACGATTATGAAGCAATACGAAAGGATTTGGAGGCACACCCTGAAAGTTATAGATGGTCAGGGCTCGCTTTCGGTCTTTTTGAACGATCGTGGCTTCTCCGGGGCATGGAAAATCTGTTGGTTGACCTTATCGAAAACCCTTCCTTTGTAGAAGATTTGTTGGACGGCATATTGGAGGTTCATATAAAGACGATGGATCTCGTTGCAAAAGAGTTACCGGTCGATATCTACTTCAGCGGAGACGATTGGTGCGATCAACGGGGCCCTATAATGGGGAAAGAGCTGTTTAGAAAGTTCTATAAACCCCGCTTAAAAATTCTGCTCGATCACTGCCATTCGTCGGGTTTACGGTTTGTAGCTCATTCCTGCGGTAATGTTTTATCAATTGTCGATGATTTGATGGAAGCAGGGCTTGACGGATTGGAATCGTTACAGCCCGAGGCGATGGATATATTTGAATTAAAACGCAGGACTGAAAAAAAGATGCTGCTTTTGGGCGGCGTAGGGACCCAGAGCATCTTGCCTTTCGGCACTCCGGAAGAAATTCGGACTATGGTAGACAGTCTGAAGCATGAGATGGGAAAGAACGGCGGATATATTTTAGGTCCGGCAAAACCTGTTATGAAAGATGTTCCGATAGAGAATGCAGTCGCCTTCCTTGAAGCTGCATGGACTACTGATGATCGAGATTGAATCGAACGCTTCGGGTGAATTATATATTAATGTCAAGAATTGAAGTTAAAACCTGATTTCTATATACATCTGCATTTGAGGACATGATAAGCGAATAAGGGATGAATATCTTGTCTTTTTCAGGCAATTTTCCTGTTTCAAGATACTTCCGAAGAACCATTATTGTATAATAACTTTGAAAAATTGGGTTTTGGAAAATGGTTGCCGTTATATAGCCGCTTTTTATATATTCCTCCATCTCAAGATATAAATCGTACGTTATGATCGGAAAGGTCCTATTAATTTTTACTTTTTTTAATGCCCGGATAAGTGGTCGATGTGCGGAGTCAATAAAATAGAGGCCATCTAATAATTCTTTCTGTGAGAAAAGAAAAGATTCAATAGTTTTTTCAGCAATTTCAGGATGTTCATGACCGGGTAAATATTGTATTCCATAATTAATATTAGGAAAATTAGTTTTTAGTCTATTCAAGAAACCGCGTTGTCTGCCGATAACTGCGATATCTCCACCATCCATGTTAGAACCTTCAAAACCGAATGTGAGAATACCGATAAATCCATTATTTTTCAACATATGTCCTAAGAAATCTGCAGCTAAAGAACCTTCACCTTCATAATCCGGCCCAACATAACAGAGTCTATCATCATCCGGCGTATCTGCTAAAAACGTCATGAACGGAATGCCCGACAATTTTACCCAATCCATAACTTTTTCTATTTCAAATTGATGGGAGTATACTATTGCTATTGCATCAACATTATTGTTTTCTTCTTTTTTAAGTTTGTTTAAGAATAACGATGTATTCAAAGGTGGGATACGATAGAAATTGATAACATAATTATAATCAGCTAATTGTGATTGCGCCAATTCCACACCGCGCTGCACCTCGTCCCAAAAATGTTCGGGTGTAGTCATTGAGAAAAGGGCTATTCTGGTTACACGGTTCCGTACCAAAGCTTGAGCAGCCTTATGGGGACGGTACCCCACCTCTTCGGCATAGGCGAATATTTTGTTCTTTAATTCTTTCGATACATATCCGGTACCGTTCAAGGCTCGTTGAACGGTTATATACCCTATATTAAGTGCTTTTGCGATATCTTTTTGGGTAACACGTTTTGTCATCTACCTTTTTTACCTATGGTGAGGACCAGTCGCGTTCCGCTTTCTCAATCAATTGTTCCGCCTGTGGAAGAGTCATATCGGGAAAAAGAAAGTATATTCCATCCGGTCCGTATCGTTTTATTAATCTATCCGCTCCCGCAACCCAATCGTCAAACTCTCCGTCTGAGATATCGATCCAGAGCGATTTGCCCGCTTTTTTCACCGTATCGTATATCGGCAGCCATCGATCGTTTGCTCCGTCCGGCTGTCCCGCACCGCAGGTCCATTGCAGCGCGTCAAGTTCTTCTATCTCCATAAGTGCATCGAGATGTTTGATCGCATCCGGGCCGTCTAAGTGGTAAACCGATTGGTCCAATTGTGCGCACTGTTTTTGGAGCGAGGGCTGCACAAATTGTCGGAACTGGTCGGGAGACATGAGTGCACAGAAGTCGCACTGCACTTTGGCTGTTTTACCGGGACCCCACACTTTGAATGCGGTAAAACTGCTGCTGCCGTCCTCTAATTTGACCCTCTCGTACATCTCATTGTAGTAAGTAAAGTACAAACTATCGATCTGATTGATATACTCCTTCATCATTTCAGATTCGTCGACAAGGTCAAAGATCAGCTGTTGAGGTCCGCGCATTGCGGCAAGAATATCCACATTCTCAATAATATCCGGGATGTTGACGATGTAATCTCCATTTGCCTGCCCTTTTGCCTGTTGGATAATGTCGAGGTGGGTTTTCCACCACCTGTTCGATTCGTCGAAGCGAAGCGGTCCGAATTTTTTCCAATCTTCTACACACTCTTTAAACCACACCGTGTCCTCGGCAAAAATCGGTTCTGAACCGAGATAGAGCGCCATGGATCCCGGACCGATGTCCATACTGAAATTGGGGTAAGCGTCGGCCATGAAGGTGTGAGTTCGAATATAGTTTCGGTATCGTTTAGAACGTTCCTCAGCGTCGAGGTACATCGCTTCGGTTGTTTCGAATGGTTTTTCAGGTTCCAATTCTTCGGTGGGAGTTTTGTTTTTCGCAACAACCAACATCAAAGGTCGATCGATATGCGATCGGTCCCACCATGCTTCGAATCGTTGTTGAGTTTCTGTCCATTTTTTTTTGTGTTGCATGATGAATTATGGTATACGATCATCATGTTTTAGTCAATTGAGATAACAATATGGTACTTTTTTTAAGAGCAAATATGATTACATTCAACAGATTAGGAATGGAGCTTAGATGATATGTGGTCCTTCGATCCGATGAAGGAGCTATGGACCGAAAATCAGAAGTACTACTTCGAGGACATCGCCGCGGTTCAACCTTTTTTCGGCCAGGACCTCGACTCTCTGGCTCGCAACATTAATACCGAATATAATAGACAGTAGACGCCAACATCGATAACAGAATTCTGACGGCCGGTAATCTACCGACACTTGAGGCACTTGCAAAAATCACCATTTTATCCGGACTGAAATAGTTAAATACTTA
>CAZJBZ010000373.1:0-4505 GCA_964543975.1 uncultured Spirochaetales bacterium | reverse complement strand
GGGGATGGGGCACGGTCCGTATCGAAACAAGGAACTCATCCGAGTTGGGCGCAAGCGGGTACCCAAGCAGTTCTCCGTCGTTCGTATAACTCATGTCCACCGGATTGCTGAAGAACGGATACTCCTCCTGATAGTGGGTGTAGACGAAGGGTTCGAGCTTCGTGTACTGAAAGGTGAACACCGTAAACGGAAGTCCCGGAACCGGCACTTCAAAACCGGCCTGGTAGGCGAACATATTTCGCGGCCTGGTAAAATAGTCTTCCAGATTGATGAACAATGCCTCATCCAAGAAAAAGTTGAAATAGAGCTTTCCGATTTTGGGAACAACGAAGCCAAGCGTTCCGAACATCGCTAAATTATCAAAGTCACCTATGACATTTTGATACAGGATGGGCATAAGAAGAGGGCTTAAATAACCTATTTCAAAACGCTTCCCCCAGAGAGCAGCCGAACCGGCCGAGAGATAGAGCCAGTTGAAAGGGAACAATTCCACCTGTTGGATGGTGAGCATCTTCTGTTGGGACACGGCACCGGGGTCGGTTTTTACCTCCGCCTCCGCGAACCAATCCCCGAGTGAGCCGACAACCTGGGACAGAGCAAACCATTCAATCGGGCGAAAATGAAGATCAAAACCGACAAAAGGACGGGCTGTTTGGGAGAGGACGAGCGACCGATCACCGTACCCCCAATCCCGTTCCATTCGTGAAAAACGCAGAATAAGAGCATCGTTTGCCAGATGGGCGGCAAGATCGGCTTCCAGGATAAAACTCAGCGACGGAGAGTCGGTTTGGCCGTTGGTGATTGTCCCGTCGGTAAAAACGTAGAAACCGTCAGAGGGCTTGTGATAACCGTACGGAGCAAAGGTCACCGGGCTCAACTTATCAAAGGCTATCCCGGAAACACTCAAGTATGAAAAGGGAGCGTCCTTGCCGATATCACCCGCGATATATGCCCGGATCGTATTGTTGGTGTGGTATTCGCCGATCGGCTCGGCCGTATTGATCCGGAAATTTGAAAAAAGCGAGCCGCCGAAAAAGAACGTGCCGTTTGTTCCCTCGAAACCGATTCTGCCATGCTGAAGACCGGTCGCATTCCCGACGAACCGTTCGTACAGCTCATCGACCATCCGGCGTTCGTACGGGGAAAGCTTCTCCCCATTGGCCCGCATATCGCGTAAAAGAGAGACAACGGTGCTCTTCGAATACGGTTTAACCGAAGAAAGATCGGTAACTGCCCCTTTCAGAAGGCCGGTCTCGAGTATCGTGTACACAGGGTCTTCGAGGGGGACACGTACATGCTCCTGCGCGTCCGTCTGCACGGCACACAGCAAAAATGCAGCAGCAACGGCGGCCCACAGCCCTATGTTTTGTATTTTCATCTTCCTACTCTGCATTCTTTTACCGATCATGACCCACAGCTTCATGCTATAGCTTAATCAGCCACCATCTTCATCTTGACATTTTACCGTAATTGACCAATGATCATGCTACATGGCTGAAAAGCATGTCTTCTCTCTATTTTTTCTTATCCTGCTCTTCATTCCACAATTTCTTTCGGCACAGATAACTTTCATGCCGGGGGAACCGGAAATCGATGACCTCCGCTCGATCTATCAGGAGGCGGGGAAACTGTTTCCCACTACCGATTTTCCCCTGTCGAAAGACCGTTTGGCTGCCTACGCGGAAAACCTCCAACGAAAAGCTGTTCCGCCCCACGTCCGGGAACTTCTCGACAAATACCTCGATGCCCTCGACTATGCTCCCGAACAGCTTACCCTCTCGGTCCCGCTTCGGCTGACCTACGAACACTACTTCCGCACCCAAGATGAGTGGCCCGAATTCAACCGCCTGTTCAGTAATTTAGACCCGTTTTTCGATGTCCGGATGTCATTTGCCAAGGAGGACAAGGCGGGTTTCGATATCTACGCTCTGCTCGAACGGGAGTATTGGGGTTTTTCCATGAACAACCTCTTCGACAGCAGAGAAGGGAACCCCATGGCGGTAGAAAACAGATTGGTGCGGAAAGGGTACCTGTGGTACAATTTTGATCCGCTCGCGGTGGTGTTCGGCAGGAACGGCATCCATCTTGGTCCGCTGCGCAATTCGATCATGCCCTCTTCCAACCTTCCCTTCATCGATAATGTACGGCTGAAGCTTCCGTTAGGACCGATCACCATGGATTTGACCATCGCCACCCTGGAACACCGGGAGGCAACCGGTTCCGGAGACGTCGATCTTACGGACACCGGATATGAGTTTTATCAAAACCTTATTTTTTTGGCGATACACCGGTTCGAGTTATCGCTTGATTTTCTTCGGATAGGAGTCGCGGGACAGTGTTTGTACGTTCGGGAGAAAAACGGCTTCACGCTGGCCGATTTTTTTCCGGTTTTCAGCTGGCACCAGTCCGATATCCGCCCGAACAACATGTGCATGGTGGTCGACGCGGACGCTGTGCTGTTTCCCGGTTTTAGAATCATGGCCCAGTACGGTTTCGACGATATCAACGCCGCGGCCACCGGTTCCAGAGACGAACCGATACCGACGATCGACGCGGGCATTTTCGGGGTGGAATACACCAACTATCTGCCGTTCGGTCTGCTTTCGTTATACGCGGAAGCGGGGTTTACGCACTACCTGTGGGGCAACTACGAAAACGACCACGCGTTGGGCAGGGCGATGTACCGAATAGCACTGGACGGAGGAACACGATATCTGCCGCTTACCTCACCATACGGACCGGGAACGATATGGATAAACACGGAAGCCGGGCTGCTCGATTGGTTCGGGTTCTCATCATCCCTCTATGTAAACCACCTGTTCGAGAACCCGGCCGCGGAATTGACAATTTCCTACGAAGAATCGAAAGCCGTCCAAACCACGCCGAAGATAAGCACGACCGTCATCGGCATAACCTTCGATTTTCACGGCATCAACTATGTCACCTTTACCGCGGAACCGGCCCTCTACATCCGCGAGAGTACCACATGGATGGAGTTTACCTTAGGCATCTCTGCCCAGATTGAGCCGGCCGCGCGTTTTACAGCACACCGCTATTGAACTATAGAATAAAATAGATTATTGTAATTTACGAGAAAATGATTACAATATAAGTTGGAACAAGGGACCAATGCAATTATATATCATATTATCCGTTATCTCGCTGCTCCTGAGCGTAGCGCTCATTCCTCTTATCAGAAAACTAGCCTACCGAAACGGATGGGTCGATAAACCGAACCACAGAAAGGTGCATAACGGAAACATTCCCCGTTTAGGGGGTATCGCCATTGCCGCGTCCTTCTTCATTATTATTCTCGCAGGCACCCTTATTTTTACCGATGAAATAACCATTTCCGACTATTGGCCTCTGATCATCGGCATGGCCATTATCTTTCTTACAGGATTGGTGGATGACTTCATCAACCTCCCCGCGTTATCGAAGCTGCTGCTTCAGATGATCGCCGCCGCCGTGGTCATTTTCAGCGGCCACGTTATCTCGGTCATCCCTATTCCGTTTACCGATCTTTCGATCACCTTCCCCGTAATAACCTATCTGGTTACCTTTCTCTGGATCATCGGCATAACGAATGCCATGAACCTTATCGACGGATTGGACGGCCAGGCGGGGCTTATCTCGCTCTTCGCATTCGTCTTTCTGGGGCTTCACGCGATACGGATGGGAAAACCGCTGGTAATCATGGTCGCTTTTATCCTTCTCGGCAGCATTATCGGGTTTCTCCTGTTCAATAAACCGCACGCAAAGATTTTTATGGGAGATTCGGGTGCCCTCTTTCTAGGCTTTACCATAGCCATTCTACCCCTCTCCCCCCTCAACGGACCAATTTCGATGAAGGTGCTGATTCTCCCCATTACCCTTACCATTATCCCGATTGTCGATACGATAACGGCGATCATCCGACGGATGTCTTCACGGCAAAAAATACATTCGGCAGACAAACATCATGTTCACCATCTTCTGCTCTCGTTAGGGTTCAGTAACTGGCAGATTTTAGGAATCATTTTTCTCTATTCTTTCGCGATTTCTCTTATCAGCTTCTTCGCCTTCCGGCTTCCCCATATTACGTATCTTCTTATATCGGCAGCTCTATGGGCGGTCTCTTTCGGCCTCTACTATGTTGTCCGCCGCAGCAGCAAACACAAAGTTACCCACTCTCAGGTCAAAGTAACGCAATAACCTATAAGCTTGTGTACAGTTCTATATAACGGTCCGCTATTCGGTCAAATCCGTAGGTTTTTTCCGCCTTCTCCCTCGCTTTTGTTCGCAGGCCGGTACTGCCGGCACTCGCCAGACACCACTCTATTCCGTGTGCCAATTCTTCGGTATTGTACGGTCCGGCCAGATAACCGTTCCGCTCATGATCGACAATGTCCGACAGCCCCCCGACCCCGAATGCCGCTACCGGCGTACCGCAGGCAAGCGCCTCCGATGCCGTCTGACCGAACACCTCCTGCCGGGAAGGGACGACCATCACATCCGCCGCGTTG
>CAZJBZ010000372.1:0-4515 GCA_964543975.1 uncultured Spirochaetales bacterium | reverse complement strand
AAGCCGGATCAAATCCAGGAGTGGCTTATATTGGGTATGCGCGGGGTATTTTGCTTCGCAAAAACCTGAGATGGGCTATGACCATTCCGATACGTAACTCTTTACCGGCAACTTCCCGGTAGAAATCGCTGATCATGGCGAATATCATTTTCGAAATTTCCGCAAAAAGCTTTCTGTTGTGGAGGAAGAACACACGAAGGGCTTTTGGGAAGCCTGGTCGGAGCCTTCAGCTCCTGCTCGGCCATGCGACCTGGGTAAAGACGAACTGTCGATGGGGAAGACGGAGGAGGACCGCCTCACTCAGATGCTCGGCAAAGAGGAGCGTCCTTTTTTGGCTGCAGGAGGGACACAGATAAAACCCCTTACAGGAGAAGGGGCGGAAATAGTCGTGACCCCGGTTGCATGGTCGAGCAGGTGCGAAGCACCGACCAGACCGCATTCCGGGTTACTGCAGCGGATACGAGCTATCCCTTGCCGGTAGTCGCCGCAGGTGAGAAATTGCTCTCCAACTGCCTGGATCCGTTCGAGGCGAAACTTCCCGAATGTATCGGCATACTCCCCATCATACCGGCTGCAGAAATCGGTGAAATGGTGTTCGAAGACCTCATGGAGGGTGTTTCTTCCCCGCGGAAGGTATTCGGCCTTTTGCTTTTTCAGTACGGAAGTATTTTGTATACCCACATAGAGTATTACAGCGAAAATGGTACTGATGCTTCAGAAAAGATAAAATAAATTGAAAATTCAACATAACATGGCGCATGCACCAGACGCCTTCTCGTCGCTACGCTCCTGCGAGGGCGCAGCTGATGCGGGTGTTAAATTGACGAATCACAAAAATCCAATTTATTATTCAATAAGGTAAACATTGTGCTATTGACAAATGATGCTATATATACAATCATAATTAAATGTTGGTCGTGATCGATACAAATGTGATTTTTCAAGGACTCGATAGCCATAAAGGGGCATCATTCCAGATACTTGAGTTGCTCTACAAAAGGAAAATTAATATTGCGCTTTCGTATCCAGTCATCTGTGAATATGAAGATGTCCTGAAAAGAAGCGATAATCGACAACGCCTGAAGTTATCGGAAAATGATATTGAGGATTTTCTAGCATTCATTGCGTATGTCGCAATTCCATATGACCCTACGTTCATGATGCGACCAAATTTAAGAGATGAAAAAGATAATATCTTTGCGGAACTGGCATTCGTTGCAAATGCCAATTATTTAATTACAAGCAACATAAACGATTTTACGATTGATACAGATCTTACGTTGGATAATTTTACTGTTGTGACTCCGAAGGGATTTATTAATTTATGGAGGAAAAGAAATGAAAAATAATGCATCTCTATTAACCTTGAGGATCCCTAATGAATTGAAACACAATATAAAACTTGTTGCTGAACAACAGGGAATCTCAATAAACCAGCTTGCGTTATATGCACTCACTAAGGAAATAAAAGAAATACAGACTTTTAATAAGTTGGAAAAATATTGGATTCATAAGGATGAATCAAAAATCGACGAGAATTTCGGGAAATTGCTGGCAAAAATACAAGAGAAAGAGACTGAGGACGAAATTCCTGATTGGGATGCAATTTAACAATCGCTTCGAGACGAACTCGCCTATTGTCATGAAAAATGCTCATCGCTTCGCTTGGCATTTTTCACGCCAATTACGGCTCGCCGCTCAATCGCAGCGTTCGGCATACAGAAATCACACAAGGAGCAATCTATGAGACGCAGCACAGAACAAGAAGCATTCTGGGAAGGCGGTTTTATAGCATGTATTTGTAATTAATCTACTATGGAATTGGTCATTTGATGTATTATAACAGCCAATATAAAATTCTTCTGTTTTTCCCCTTTTCCTAAGAACTTCTATACCTTCCTTTAAATTATGAACCTTTAGGATATTCCATAAAACCTGTACTTTTTAATTCCAGGTCCATTAAATAGAGTTTTCATTTGTAAAAAACTTATAAATAGCACCCGCTATCTTCCTCCCTCCACTATCGGATGGTTCTATATTATTTACATAATCGGTAGGCTCGGTACATACACCCCGTAAGTCTATAACCGGAATAGACAATTTCAAAGCATTACGAATTATAGCATCATTGAAAAGAGATAAAGCCGTTTCTACTGAGGTTTGTAAATCCGTATCTTCGAAATAGCAGTTATAAATAGTACATACTGTCAAAGGTTTTTTTAATTTTTTGATATGCCGTAAAAGCTCAACGTATTTTTTTTCAAATTCCGTTATCATACTATTAAGTCTTAAAAGCACTTCTTTTACCGAAGAAGCCGGTTCTTCTAAAAAAAGGATGTTGTGATGAATATCATTTCCCCCGATGCTCAAAACTATATGTGTTGTATCCTTTGGAAGGAGGACAATCTGCTGATAGACATTCCTCATAATACTCCCGTCCCTTGCCATTAATGTTGCTTTTGATTCCTTATCTAAGAAGCTGTTAAGATAGCATATTAGCGGTGTTCCGGTGATACCGACATATACTTGATTGTCGAAGATTGAATCCCCTAAGAGGACGATATGTTTTTTCATATAGAAAGTAGTATAGCAGAATTTTTAGGATTTATGGGGATAAAAATAACGGAATATAATAGAAAAAGGTTTACTCTTTGCGAACAGAGGTTCATATACTATTCTTTCTGAAATCTATCCAATAGAGAACGGGATTCATTTAATAGCTTTCTTCGAACTTCGAGATTATCGGTTGATTTAATGTGGTGAAAAATCTCTATATACCGTTCTCTCACCTGTATAAACTCAGTAGAGTGATAGTGTTCTTTTATCCATTCTATTTCTGACTCAGTAATCGAATCGATAACTTCTTCCGGGATATATTCTACATAATCAATGTCTTCGTAATTTGAACCGTGCCACATATCATATGGTTTAATATCAATTCCTAAAATGATCGGAATAATATAGAGGTTTGAGAGCATTGCATCGGCTAATCTATATCTTGCTTCGTTTTCTTTCCCCATTCGATGTAGACTTAACGCCCAGCAGAGCTTTTGTATTGGTTCGCCAATATCATCCGGGAATTCTTCTTTGTACCAATTGAAATACTTTTCTGCTTTTTCAAGATCGTTAAAGACGAATAGTAGACAAAAGAGTATATACCGTTTCCCACTTCCATCCCGGATAAATCCAAATTCTTTTTTCTGCTTCCTTAAATCGGATTTATACCGTGATATCTTGCTTTGCAGTTTTTTCTTAGTTTCCGGGAATATATCCATGATTCATTTGCCTTATTAGAGTCTTCAAAATAACAATGGTTGTATTGTATCATGTGATGGTGTTAAATGATATAGAATAGAGGGAGTGACTTTATGAAACAAATAATGATCCTAAGCCAAGACGATTTTATCAGCAACAAGCCATCCCTAAACACTTTGAAACCTGAACTATTAGCGAAAGAACCGGAAGTAGATGACATTTTCTATGTAGATAATAACGCCAATATCCGGTGTTTTAAGGCAAGACATAATAGATGCGGTGGATATTCAAAGGATGAATTTCTTTTTTATGTCTTCAATGGTTTATAACGAGTGCTTATGGAGAAGAATATGCCGTTGTTTAGACACATATCTATAGAAGAAGTGCCCAGTATCATGTATCTCCATTCCATGCCTGGAAGAGATGAGGATATCGATTATACTTTTGAGCAGCTAAAAGCAAACAAGATACATAGTATCGTCGCTTTAGCGGAAAAAGACGAAATTCAAATAAAATCTCCTGACTATTATGAGGCAATCGAATCTAATACGGTTCCTGTCGAGAAAATAATTAGGGTCCCGATACCTGATTTCGGCGTTCCTGAGACAGAAAAAGAAATCAATACATTTAAAGCAGCAATTGATGAAAGTTATAAAACTCTTATGCAGAGAAAAAACATCTTAATTCATTGTGCTGCGGGTATTGGAAGAACAGGGACTTTTGCAGCAGCTCTTCTGCTTCGATTTGGCATAGCAATTGATGAGGCTATTGAAAAGGTAGAAAGTAAGGGTTCAACAGCAGAAACACCTGATCAGTTGGAGTTTTTGTTAGAACTTTCAAAGGATTATTGTGAGGATTGACATCACCAAGAAGTTATTCATAGCTGGGATTCATCTGTTTTCTACTCATACTAATACTTATAAGGTGAAAAAGTGCCCGACTTTCTTCCTCTTCATTTTTAGAATGCTTTACATCACTTTTCACAATGAGGGGATGGTTAAAAAATACTTATTCCGCTTCCATATCGTATACATCGTACTTTGTAATATTTTTGTATAAATTGTCATCATCCCAATCAAAACCGACAATATCGGAAAAATCCATATCAGATCCGTTTGTATATGTTTATAGTATACAGCAAATTCATTATTTTGGATAGATTAGCTTCTTTCAAAATAGGGATATGAGGTAATTACAAAAAATCCAATTGATTATAAACCGCTTCGGCCCTGTCCTTCGGTCACCTTGACATTTGCTGTC
>CAZJBZ010000371.1:2358-4518 GCA_964543975.1 uncultured Spirochaetales bacterium | reverse complement strand
CATCCCTATACCCAGGGGTTATTGAAATCAGTACCGGTTTTCGGCAGAAAATCACGGCAAAAACTTGTGCCCATCGAAGGAATGGTGCCTACACCGACAGGAGACATTCCCGTTTGTGCTTTTCGCCCCAGATGCCCGGTTACGAAGGATTACTGCAAGAACACTGCACCCGAACTAAAAGAAGTATTACCCGACCACTATGTCGGCTGCTGGTATGCCGAAAAAACGGCAGGTGAGTTAACCGTGTCGGGTAGTTGATAAAGCGGCGCCGACGCCCGCCAAAAGATGTACATTACCGCGGAAGTGACGTTGTCCAACTCCGCGATAATCGAAGGGAAGTCGGTTTTCAAAAAGGACCGACTCTCTCTTCAATAAATCATTTTATTTCAAAGGAGATTTGAATATTATGAACAGACAAATCTTAGTGTTGTTTGCCGCGCTTCTCCTTCTTGTCACACCATTTATGGTTTTTGCAGGAGGTCAAGGGGAAACGGAAAAAGAAGAGACGGCTGCCGATTACCAGATCAAACCGCCTCAGGCGTATCCTGCCGGTACTCCGATGCCCGGCGGCGAACCGGTTGAAAAAATGCCGTTGAACAAAATACTTGCCTACAAAGCGTTGCCGAATTACAGTCAACCCGCTTTTATGGATAAGTTCGTTCAAGACGGCACCATCCCGCCCGTTGCAGAGAGACTTCCTAAGGAACCACAGGTAGTTCTCGAATCGGGAATGCGGGACGGTATCGGGAAATACGGCGGTGTATTCCGTTACTTCTCAGCCGTTCCCACCGAAGGTTGGAACATTGCGGCAGGCCAAACGCAGGGCTGGTTCGGTATCAACTACGAGTTCCAGGAAAGCCTGGTGAAATCAGGGCCTATCTACCGTCGAAGTGATGCAGCCGAACCGATCCCTAACCTGGCAAAAAGCTGGGAATGGATGGAAGACGGCTACGTACTGATGATGGAACTGGTCGAAGGTGCAAAATGGTCGGACGGCGATCCTTTCGACGCTGACGATGTAATGTTTACCTGGGAAGACATGATACTAGATCCTCAGGTCAACTCCTGGACCCAGCGGAGTACCTGGCAGATCGACGGTGAAGACATCACCTTAGAGAAGGTGGACCAGTATACGGTCAAGTGGACCTTCCCCAAACCGTACGCGATCTCTTTCCTTTTCAACATGGACTTCCTCGACTTCTCCGTAGCACCGAGCCACGTCCTCAAGGCGAAACATCCTAAATACAACAGCGACATGGACTATGTCAGTTTCGAGAACGCTCTGCCCCCACAGGACCTGCCTGCAGTAGGTATGGGCCCGTGGGTACCGATACTCTACAAAACGGATGAGTTCTTAGTTACCAGACGGAACCCCTACTATTGGAAGGTGGACGAAGACGGGAAACAGCTTCCCTACATGCATGAGATGACGTTTGAAAAAGGTTCCACCGGACTGGGAAGGACCATGGGAGCACTCGCCGGTACAATCGATCAGACGAATCTGGAGAATCCCTCTTCGTTCATCGAGACAACCAAACGGGCGAACGATCCGGACGCTCCCTTTATTGTTGAATGGGGACCGGAAATGCTCGCTTTTCCGCTTGAACTGAACCAATCCGCTACATTGGGAGTTAAAGATGATCGAGATAAGGAGCTTCGAAAACTTTTCAGAAACGTTACATTCCGAAAAGCGCTCCAGTACGCGGTCGACGGAGATGGTATCGCCCAGGCAGTTGTGAAAGGACCGTTCCTCAGGGCCGCCGCTCCCGGTCTCTACCCCGGTTCTCTTTACTACGACCGTGAATCCGTCATCTACTATCCCTACGATCCCGACTCATCCCGAGCACTGCTTGCCGAATTGGGTTTTGAAGATACGGATGACGACGGCATCCTCAACTGGACTGAAGGACCTTTAGAAGGCGAAAACCTCGTCATTTCGATTATCTCAGGTGAAGACGCGAAAGCAACCGGTGATGTCGCGGAAGCTCTCGTAGCTCTCTTCGCTGATGTGGGAATTAAAATCAACTATCGACCGGTCAAAGGCACCGTTATGTTGGATAAGGAAGATAACGGTGAATGGGAGATGCGGGTAACACGTCCCGGACAAGAGTTTGCAGTTCCGTTTACGCGGTTCGTCGATCTTGCTCCCCTTACCAAAGT
>CAZJBZ010000371.1:0-2348 GCA_964543975.1 uncultured Spirochaetales bacterium | reverse complement strand
CAAGATTTTGAAAAAGAGATGGTTGAAATTGTTAAAGAGTTCAGCCTCGAGCCGGAC
This sequence comes from uncultured Spirochaetales bacterium, assembly GCA_964543975.1. GTDB lineage: Bacteria > Spirochaetota > Spirochaetia > SPDA01 > CAZJBZ01 > CAZJBZ01. Next base: position 2,291 of record CAZJBZ010000371.1, on the reverse strand, counting down.
TTTGATAAACGAAAGATGCTGATGTTCAGATACAACCAGCTCTTTACTGAAAACGTCTATTGGGTCGGTACGGTGATCGGCCGTTACGGTCAGGTAATCCACAAACGGCTAAAAAACTGGCCTGCCGGTACTCCTGTCTTTTTCTATCAGTGGGCACCGAACGCCATGGGCATGGAACAGCTCTGGGTAGAACCTTCCGAACAGAAGGAGGAAACCCGGCCCGGTACAATTCCGATGTATAAATAGTCGAAAAAATCTTTCCGGAGGGGGGATATTTTCCTCTCTCCGGTTTTTGATCTTATGAAGCGCAAGGAGTAGCTGATGCTTGTTTACATCCTCCGAAGGATACTGGGCTCTATTCCGGTCCTTATAGGAATCAGTATCGTCGCCTTTATAATTATCCAGCTTCCACCAGGTGATTACGCCGATGTCTATAAACAAAACGTCATAAATCAAGGCGGCTTATCTGCACAGGAAGCGGAACGTATGGCTGATGTCTTTCGTGAACGGTATGGGTTGGACGATCCACTCCCCCTTCAGTATGTTAATTGGATCAAAGGGATGATTTCCAAGGGTGAATTCGGTTACTCATTCCGTTACAAGAAGGACGCGGGTCTTCTTATAGCGGAAAGAATGCCCCGGACCCTTCTCTTGGCACTGTTAGCACACCTCATTACCACAGTCATCGGTCTTTTGATCGGCATCTTTGTCGCGCCCAGACAATACAGCCTTTGGGATCACTCCGCCTCGTTTATGGCCTTCAGCTTCACATCGATCCCGAGATTTACATTGGCTTTGATTATCATGTATCTGCTCGTCTTTGTCGCGGGTCAGGAGCACGTAAGCTCACTCTATTCGCCGCAGTACGTTGTTGCTCCTATGTCGATCGGCAAGATGCTCGACTTTCTCAAACATATCTGGCCGGTGGTGGTTATTGCGGGATTGGGAGGACTTGCCCGAAACATCAGGGTCATGCGGGGAAACCTCCTCGATATTCTCAATGCCCAGTATGTTCAGACGGCGCGGGCAAAAGGACTCAAAGAACGGAAAGTCATGTCCCGTCATGCCGTACCGAACGCTCTTCATCCCATCATCATGTATCAAGGTATGATCCTTCCCTATATGATCCAGGGAGAATTGGAGGCGACAATCGTTTTAAGCATTCCGACCTTGGGACCGATGTTTTACGATTCACTGCTCAACCAGGATATTTACGTTTCGGGTAGCTTTCTCTTGATGTACGCGATTATCTTGGTAGCAGGTAATCTAATTGCAGACGTGGGTCTGTCAATTCTCGATCCGCGAATTCGGTATAATTAAGCAGGAGTTGAGGAGAAGTATGAGTACGATTTCGAAAGAAGAATTGGCTCTCGCCACAGGGAAAGGTACACAGTACGAAAGTTACTGGCAGCTGGTCTGGACCCGGTTTAAAAAGAGCAAGCCGGCAATCGGCGGCGGTATCATGGTCTTGATACTAATCGTCCTCGCTCTGTTCGCCGAGTTTTTCTCGCCAACCGACTTGAGTCAGATCAACCTAAAAGCCAGCTTTATCCCTCCTCAAAAAGTACGCTTCATCGACGCGGAGGGTAATTTTTATCTTAGACCCTTCACCTATAACCAAACATTGGCCTTGGACCCCGAAACCTACGAACCGATCTGGGACGTAGATACCACAAAGCGATACCATATCCGGCTCTTCGTAAAGGGTTGGGAATACAAACTGTTCGGGATTATTCCGGCAAGGCTTCATCTGTTCGGAGTAGAAGAAGGAGGAACAATCTACCTCTTGGGGACCGATAAGTTCGGAAGGGACATGTGGGGCCGGTCGTGCATGGCGGGAAGGATTTCCCTTTCATTAAGTATTTTCGCCGTAATGGTCAGTGTCTCTTTCGGCGCCATCATGGGAATCATTTCCGGCTACTATCGCGGAAAAGTCGACTGGATCGTCCAACGGGTTTTGGAGTTTTTCGTCTCCTTCCCACCCCTTCCTTTGTGGATGGCGTTGGCCGCGGTCATTCCTCCTACGATGGATTCGTTTGCCGTGTTTCTCATAATGGTTTTTATTTTCGCCCTCTTAGGATGGACCATGGTCGCCCGCGAAGTGCGGGGAAAAGTAATGGCGTTCGGCGAAACCGATTTTGTCCTGGCGGCAAAGGAGATGGGTGCGTCGGACAGGAGGATCATCTTCAGGCATCTTCTGCCCAACACTTTTAGTCATATTATCGTTGTGCTTACCCTGACAATCCCCCAGGTCGTCCTTGCCGAGGCGTTTTTAAGCTTCTTAGGCATCG
>CAZJBZ010000370.1:0-4532 GCA_964543975.1 uncultured Spirochaetales bacterium | reverse complement strand
AATTAATAGTAACAAATAAGAAACTCCAAGAAACCCAGGTTCAACTCATTAGAGAAGAAAAAATGGCTTCTATCGGTCAGCTTACCGCAGGTATTGCCCATGAGATCAACAATCCCCTCGGGTATATAAAAAGTAATGTTTCTTCGCTTTCTCGAGAACTGGTACAATTAGAACAATGTGAAGAGAAGGGAAATAGCCTGCATGAAATCAAAGATATGACTGCAGATATTCAGGAAGGAATCGACCGCATAACCAATGTAGTAAAAAATCTGTTGGAATTTTCACGATCGCGGCCGTCTGATGAAATTGAACACTATGATATTCATAAGGGGATTGAAACTGCCCTGCAAATAGCGCGGAACAGTTATAAGTATATTGTAAAAATAGTGAAAGATTTTGAAAAGATACCTCTTATTGAGGCCCGCGGGAATGAAATTAACCAGGTGCTTCTCAATCTTATCACCAATAGTGTTGCCGCAATTGCGTCGGCTTACAATGGTACTGAAAAGCTTGGCACCATAATCATACGAACAAGAACGGACGGAACTACTGTTACGTGTGACATTTCAAATAATGGACCTCCTATTCCCGATTCCGAGAGAGAGAAAATATTTGAACCGTTTTATACTACCAAGAAAAAGGGTGAAGGTACCGGACTCGGGCTCAGTATATCACGGCATATTGTTGTGGATCGCCACAATGGTGATTTGTTCTTACTCGAGAGTGGAGAAATAACAACATTTCGCTTGCGCTTACCGCTAAGAGTAAGAAAGGTAAATCCATCACTGGAATAAACAGGAGGAAATTACAAAGCCTTCTCCATTTCGTTTAAGAGATGATCTTTGTCCCACGGTTTGTATATAACAGAAATAATGCCTGCCTCTCTGGCCTTCATTATTTCTTTCCCGTCATCGTATCCGGTTAATATGATTACCTTAATATGAGGATCGCGTTGCTTGATTTTCGTTATCATCTCGCCCCCCCACATACCCGGCATACGGATGTCGGCTATTACCAGCTTCACCTGGTCCTTATGATTTTCAATAAAATGAAGTGCTTCTTGTGCTATAACCGCACCGGTAATTGATATTCCTTTCGTTTTGGCCCAGGGGGAGAGTTCCAGGATTAAACTGCGGACAATTTGCGTCTCGTCATCAACTACGAGAATATATTGTTTTTTCTCACTTTTTTGGCTACCGGCGCCAATGTGCTGATTTGTAATACTCTGTACCATGCTCTACTATTTTTTAACCTCTTTAATAAGAGTAATATTAATGTACTAATAATACAATGATTTTTCACTTACCCTTGATTCGGTTTGTGAGTTTATTTGGTCGAATAGCCCTTCGGAAGAGGGTTTCTCGTGGACAACCACTCTTTCCGGCAGATTTTCTTTTTAATACCCTCGTGTGCAAGAGGGGCGTGTGACATTACCTTAGGCAATTGCCACCATCGTTTCAATTACGTTTGGTACGATTTTGTACCTCCCGCTGCAGCTCCATTATTTTCCGTGCCGGTGCAACACCTTGGGGACAAACGCGGCTGCATTGTAACGCCCTTTCACACCCCCATACTCCGTCAGCGGAATCTGCTAATGAAAGCAGATGGGCCCCTTCACTCGGCTTGTTTGCTCGCTGTCGATAGAGAAGGGCGCAATAGTACGGTCCTTTGAAACGGTTTGCGGCAGACGTATTTGTGGGGTGCCCGACGGGCCGGTCCTCCTGTGTTGAATCCGAAACGGCGGGGCAGGCGGAGACACAGGCGCCGCAGGAACCGTGGTGACATGAGTGTCTGTAGAGTAATGCGGAATGGTGCTCCCGTCTGGTCATCTCCAACAAATCCAGAACGGTTGCCTGGGGAGAGACAGTAAAGGTATATTGTCTTTGGCTTTCTTTCCTCTGTATGATAAACGCTATCACTCTTTTCATAGTCCTCTCCTGTAAAACTCCCGCCATGAGAGGAGCCTTCGAGAATCGGTCGACATTCGACGTTGTCGTCCAAAATAGTCGAGGACTGTATCGGTACATCGTTCAGCCATAGCACGGAGAACGGTCGCTTTTCCTCCGATTATCGTAAAAAAACCGTGCGCGTTTTCCTCGTGATTAATAACGGAAAAACTGCGGGGAAGGCCCCGTGTTGCCGGCCCCGATTCGGTTGTTTGCGCGTTTTCATCTTTTTCAACCTCGCCGACTAAAGGTCGGGCGGCCGCCCATTGCGCGATTACAGGCTGATTTCTAAATCCCGGTACCATCGCTTCACCACTATCGAGAAGAAAATCGATGTCCTCGTCCCTTGGAAAGACAAAATCCGGTTCACCGGTAGTCCATTCCGTCGTACCGATGATACAGTGTTGCCGTTGAGGAACAAGAATGTCGCCGTTCCCCGGAGGACGAAGTCTGCTGATCACCATATCGCAGAGACGACTATTAATTGCAATCATGGTCCCGGGTGCCGGAGTAATCTTCAGGCTGCAGTCCGCCATTGAAGCAATAGTGCCTGCCCATGGTCCTGCGGCGTTGACAACGGCATCCGCCTTATAGTAGGAATGCTCTCCCGTTTGCAGATTCTTAACGTGAACGCCACCGATCGTTCCGTTTTTCGTGTCGATATTCACCACTTCGGTGAAATTGAACGCTTGCGCCCCTTCATGAACGGCGGACGAGAGAAAACTCATCGGAAGCCTGAATGCATCGATTGTTCCGTCAGGCACCTTCACTGCCGCTTTGAGCGCGGGATTGAGTGCCGGTTCCAACCCGCGGGCCTCCTCCGCGGAAACGAGATTTGTCGGAATACCGGCTCTCCCGCATCCGTCGAGGAAAAGACCGGTATAGTCCCTATCTTCGGAGTTTAGGGCGATAAATAACCCCTGGTTGTACTCAATGCACTCCGGTGCTATCGCGCGTAAAATGGTACTCTCCCGCATGCATTCCGCACCGATCTCCGGGTCGTTTACCGCGTAGCGGGCGCCGCTGTGGAGTTGACCATGATGCCGTCCCGTCGTCCCTGATGTAAACTCACCCTTTTCGAAAAGTATTACGTCCAGCCCCTGAAGGGTTAAATCGTAGGCGGTCGCCAAGCCGGTCCCGCCGCCTCCGATAATAATGGTCCGTTCCGCCATACCGCGGCTCCTAGAGGGAGACTGCTTTCGACACGGATTCCTTTTCAACCTCAGCCACAGACACTTCCCGACCTTTATTGTGAGAGAGATAAATGCCTTCCTGAATCAGCATCGTTTTCAGAGCAACTTCGGCCGTCGGCAGCAGATCGACCCGTCCTTGCAGCGCAGCGATCCAATGGTGCTGGGAAGAATCGTACGCGTCTTCATCCTCGTTGAGAAAGTGGCGTCTTCGCTCCATTGCTTCCAAGTCGAGGGTACTGTCCATGTCCAGATCACAATAGGTGGAGTGGAAACTGAAGGGGTCCAGCCTGATTCCCGCCTTCGAGCCGATTATACTGCTTCCTTCAAACTTGTTCAGATGAATCGCCCACGATTCGATAATATCCAGTGAGATATCGTTTGATAGCCTGACAAATCCGAGAGAGAGCTCCTCCACATTATAACCGCTCTCAGATTTTCGTTTCATGTCCATGTCTGTCTCTTGATAGAGCTTACCGGTCATGGTTTTTACATCAGGCGCACCCAAAAGATACATAACCTGGGCTATGTGATAGATCCCCATATCGAAAAGGGCCCCGCCGCCGCAAATCTCTTTTTTTACAAAATTGGATGTTCCGTATCCGTCGACATAGGGGCGGTTTCTCCGTCTGTACCCCGTTGAACGTGCATGAAACACCCTGCCCAACGCGCCTTCATTCAGAAGTATTTTCGCTGCCTTCGTCTCGCTGTGGTAGAGAGTGGAGAGCTGAATATGAAGCATCTTGTTTTGCTTCGCTGCCTCATTAAACATATTTTTCCCGTCGATATACGAGCCCGCAATCGGTTTTTCACAGTAGACATGTTTTCCCGCCTGCAAGGCCGCAATGGTCACCGGTGCATGGTAATTATTATGCAGACAGACATCGACCGCGACGATTTCATCGTTATCGAGTAATTTTCTGAAATCGGAATATTTTTTCGGAATGTTGTATTTAGCGCACACTTTTTCAAGGTTTTCGGCATCGGTATCGCACGCTGCTACAATTTCCGCGTCCGGTATCTTTTGATATTGATCAAGATGAAACTTTCCGATTTGGCCTACGCCGATGATGCCGATTTTGACTGAACTCATTCTTCTACTCCTTGTTACTGAGGGCAATTGCCGTAATAGTATTTTGACCGCCGGTCGGCGGTCCTTATTTGCGAAACTCTTCTTTAAGAGATTCATACAGGGAACGATAACGCTTATAAATTGCCTTGTATTCTATAGTACATTGGGATTGAGGTACATACTCTTTTTCATAATCTATCCACGTGCGTATTTCCTCCGGTTTTTTAAAAAGCCCGGCACCCATTCCTGCCAGGAAGGCGTCTCCGTAACAGGCACCGTGTCTTTGTTTCGGTACAATTTGCGGGTAACCGGTAATATTGCTTA
>CAZJBZ010000369.1:0-4552 GCA_964543975.1 uncultured Spirochaetales bacterium | reverse complement strand
CTACGTGTCCGGCTACGCTGCCGATGCCATCGCGAATCATGGCATCCTCGAACCGCGGCCGATCCGCTCGCCCGGAAGGGAGAGCTCCTTTGAATAAGAAGAGGCCACCATGCTGTTCTTATAGGCGGTAAGAATGCTGGGGACCTTGACGCCTTCGTATACGATTTTTCGGTACGGTTCGTCGCTTAGAAGATAGATCGGGCGCCCTATCTGCCTTCCGCGCGTTTCCAGCATTGAAGCGAGCTCTCGCAGTGTGGATATGGGGTATACCCTCCCCGTCGGATTGTTGGGTGAATTAATAATGACTGCGGCTGTCGTGGTATCGACCGCCTCTCCGATAGCATCGACATCGAGATCGAAATCCTCCGTACAGGGTACGGTACGGAGGGTACCGCCGTGATTATCGACATAAAACTGATATTCGACGAAAAACGGGGAAGTAACGATTACCGAATCTCCCGGATTGAGGACCGTTTTGAGAGCGACATTGAAAGCGCCTGCCGCCCCGCAGGTCATCAGTACATTCTCGGGCCCGAGGGCCACCCCCTGTTCCTCCCCTACATAGCGGGCAACCTCGGCCCGTACTTCGGGATAGCCGGCGTTGGGCATATAGCCGTGTTTGTTCGGTTCCCGAAGCCGCACCACCCCTTCCAACGCCTCTTGAAACAGGTCCGGGGGCGGAACATTGGGATTGCCGATACTGAAGTCGAAAACGTTCTCTTTCCCGTGCACCGCCTTAAGCTGAGCACCACTTTCAAACATCTTCCTTATCCAGGAAGATCGTTCCATCATTTCGATTATCTTTTTTGACGCGGACATGGCACCCCCTTTTACTTGGGGAAAGATCATACAGGATTCCTAAACTGTCGTCAACGAGGGGTTTGTCGAAGGCCGCCCCTTATTCCATACCGGTAACGATTTTCTCTTTGCTTAAGAATTTCGTAAGGTAAAAGCCGACCCCATTGAACGCGAAAGCCCCGACAAACACGACACCGACCGGAGTCCAGCCCAGTCCTCCGCCGGGTGTTATAAGCATCCCGGCAGCACCCAATAAGCCGAAAATGACGATAAAGGCGATCATGTTGAATATTCGGTTTTCCTTCATGCCGAAAAAGAGCTGGAAGAAACCGATGAGACCGGTAAACGCGGACAAAACGAAAGGCATGACCAGGAAAAGATAGACGAGAAGAGGAGGAGCGATCGGGACGAACCCCCGATGAAGGATCGCGGAACCGACAAGGACGATCAATGCAACCACGATCGAAGCCCCGTAACCGGGAATAACGACACCGATGACTTTACCCAACCAGAAGGTCTTTAAATCGACCGGACTGCTGAGAAGAACTTCGATGCGGCCGTCCCGTTTTTCATTGATGAATGCCTGACTGGAAAGGATAAGAACAACATAGACACTCAAAACGGTTGAAAGATAGAACACGGCATAATCGGGTACCGTTGAAGCCATATCGAAGGTAATAAACTTAGGACCGGCGATAAACCCCCAAATGACGAGGAACATCCCAAGAGAGAAGAGAATCCGCTTATTGGAAACCATCTCTTCAATTTCTCTTTTTGCAATGTTCCAAATTATCCGTGTCATCCCTCTTTCTCCGTAATAACGTCCATATACACTTCTTCAAGTGTTTTTTTCGACCGAGAAAAATGGTCGATGGTAATCTCGGAGAGGACCAACTGTTTCAGATCAAACTCTTCCGTTCCGGTCAGATTGCAGATTATCTCGGTCCCTTCTCTCTGTACCGAAGCTACGGCAGGATCATTTTCCAAAATTGTTTGAGCCTTCTCCGCATCTTCCGTTGTACGCACTTCCACTAGAATAGTAGGTTCACTGAACCGCTGCCGCAGGCCATGAAGCGTGTCCCACGCCCGAATGGTCCCTTTCTCGAGTACCGCAACACTGGTACAAACTTTTTGGACCTCATCCAGGTTGTGTGAGTTTAAGAAGACTGTCATCTCCCGTTCCCGGGACAGCCGTTGGATCGTCGAACGGAACTCTATCTGTGCCTCCGGATCCAATCCGGTGGTCGGTTCGTCCAAAAAAAGCACCTCAGGATCGTGCTGGAGGGCCCTTGCCAAGGCGAGCCGCTTCTTCATGCCGGTGGAAAAGGTCCCCACCTTCTGCCCGACGGCATCACCTAATCCCACCTTTTTCAAAATCGTTTCAATTTCAGTCGCATCGTCCTGTCTGCCGTAGAGCGATGAAAAATAGCTCAGATTTGCAGCAGCCGTAAAATTATCGTACAGACCCGTCTTTTCTAAAACAACACCCGTCTTTCGTCTGAGATCGGGGTTCTCGCCGAGAGCTCCGCCCATCACTTCGGCGGTTCCGCTGTCGGTTTGTAAAAGCCCTAACAGGATAAACATGGTGGTCGTTTTACCCGCCCCGTTCGGTCCGAGAAACCCGAAGACCTCCCCCTTTTTGACGCTGAAGGAGACGGCATTGAGGACTTTTTTCTCTTTAAACGATTTGGTTAAACCGTGAACTTCTATAATATCCATCTTTTCCTACAACGTGCTGATTATTTGCTCCCTGTTAAACCGCGGACCGGTACGGGTAATAATACCCGTTATTTGGACCACCACCAACGCCGCAAAGGGAAGGACAATAATTCCGGCCGTCTGCTGCGCTTCCATAAAATTGCCGCGGAACCGCTTGTCGGTGAGAGGGTCCCGTTTAAAAGCCTCAGTCATTTCGCAGTTCCATCCACAAAAAACCTATTATAACACATCGGAGACGGTGGACAACAAGTCCTGTCGCTCTTTGCGGACGGATTTAATAAACTCGATACCTTCCCCATCGGGCATAATAATATCGGTGAGAATAATATCGGGAAGGTCTTCCCTGTTATTGATTAATCCCCGTCTCCCGTCGGTTGCGGTAATTACAGTATAGTCTTCCTCACTGAGTATGTCCACCTACCCTATTTCGGCAATAAGAAACTCGACACGATAACTCCTCGACAGATTGAAGATTGGCTTTGCATGATTAAAGAGAAAATCGGACACGCGGTTAAGACTGTTAAACCGTTGCTGGAGGACCGGGACCGGGAAAAAGGTATTCTTACCAAAGAGGAGCTAAAAAAACCTTTCAAGCCGACTACTAAAGCTACTGTATGGGAAAAAAACCCGATCCACTATGTAATCAATCTATCGGCAGTTTCAACCGGAATGCGACAAGGGGAGCTCCTCGGTTTACGTTGGGAACGGAACATGTCAATGAAGATTATATTCACGATTGTTATTCATGGGAGAAAAAATATCAGGTTCTAACTGTATCTTCTCTTCGTCGATTGTTAGAAGCTAAAGAAATGTGCCACGAGAAGCTTATTCGAGATTTCAATGATTTGACAAGAAATACCAATCGGCAAATGGAGTTGAATCTCGAATATTATGAGTCCTTATTGACTTATTATTTATTGAACTATCAACGCGGAGCGTTTGAGAAGATGCTATCGCATATTGGTTTAGAGACATTCCTGGTTAACTTAAATTTTGATTGGCAAAAGATTAAAGATTTTTTACCGAAAACATACGAAATTTCTAGAGAAAGGAGCTGTTTTTAAATGAGTAATACCGAACTCAAAAAAAAACTTCAAAATATGACATCAGAAGAAAAGGAAAGGCTAACTACCTTTCTTGTTTTGGTTAAGAAAATAAATGAAGAATATGAATTGGAGAAAGATTTATACAATTTAATGCGGTCTTATTCAAAAAAAGACGGACTGAAGTCTTTTAATTATTCCATAGGGGTTATTAAAGAGTTAAGGAAAAAAAACTTGATAAATAATGACGGAGTCAAATTTGCAATTACTGCAAACAGTACTGCTCTTATTTGTGGTACTATAGAACGTGAGTTCAAAAAGTCGTTTAAAAAGGCTTTTGCTGGGTAATACAGTATGGCGAAAAGAAAAAGTTCAGATTCAGACGAAGAATAAACAGTTAGAATCTAAAAAAGGTGAAAACAAAGAAAAGACTGAAGATTCTACCGGTGATAAGGAAATTGAAGATATATTAGAAGATGTTCCTTTAGAAGAGACTGAAGCTGTTATGAGCATGATAAGACGTGTAACTCATAGTTCGCTTTCTGTTTCAAACGAACCCCCGAGTCTAACAAAAATGATGGAAGCTGTTGGTGATAAATTAACCTCTGAACATATTACTCAAATTTTTGGTAACTCAGACAAATCAGATAAACGAGGGTTTTTGCATAGTATTTTAAATAGAATAATTATTGGAATAGTTATTATTGCTGTTATTGCAGCATTCTTAATCGTCTTAAAAATATTTTCAAATGATACTGAAACTGCTTTAGAAATTATTCGGGTGGGAGTAATCGCATTGGGTGGTTTAGGTGGAGGTATTGGTATTAGTAGTCGATTAAGGAAATAAATTAGAGATATCTTACCTTAGTTGTAGAGTAGGGTTTATACTCGGTTTTGCAGCTTTAATTTCACGCCTATATGTGTTCAATATAATAAATATTTCTGTAATATATCCTACTAACTCCCGATGTTATAAAAAATTATACACTTTG
>CAZJBZ010000368.1:0-4568 GCA_964543975.1 uncultured Spirochaetales bacterium | reverse complement strand
CAAAAGCCACCACCGGAAGAAACCCCTTAAGGCAAAGCCTTACTGCGACCACCACCAAAGGTGGTGGCTTTTGCTTTAGTAAAAATATAATTGCAAAAATAACGATTTTAGCAGTGCTGAAAAAGTTAGATTCTATACTGTATACAATTGTAATTTTTTCAATTATCTGAGAAAATATTTTTTTATCGGAGAAACTGAAGGAGCCGGAGCATGAAAAAAAAAGACAAGTTTGATATAGGAATTATGTATAGGCGGGAAAATCAGCCGGAAGCTTTACCTGATTTTGCGCGGCACGCGGAGGAAGCGGGATTCGATGAGTTGTGGGTTGTCGAAGATTGTTTTTTTGGCAGCGGCGTTGCTTCGGCTGCTGTCGCACTCGCCTGCACGAAATCGATTAAAGTAGGATTGGGAATTATGCCGGCAGTAGTGCGCAACTCTGTTTTTACCGCTATGGAGATTGCGACCTTGGCGTGTATCTATCCGAATCGTTTTCATCCCGGATTAGGGCATGGAGTGGGCAGCTGGATGAAACAAATAGGAGCTTTTCCAAAATCACAGCTCAAAGCATTAGAAGAGGTAACTGCAGCCGTGCGAGCTCTGATCGCCGGTAAAGAGTATTCGTTTGACGGAGAATACGTGAAGCTTAAGGGAACAAAATTGGTCCATTCTCCCGAGCAAATTCCTCCGGTTAGCCTGGGCGTTATCGGTCCAAAATCGCTGGAATTGTCCGGTCGTGTCGCTGACGGGACTATTCTAAGTGAATACTCGGCCCCAACGTACGTTTCTTGGGCAAAAGAAAAAATCGATGAAGGACAACAAAAAAGCGGCCGCGATCGAGATCATCGGATAACAGTTTTTAATTTCGCTTGCGGCGGAAAGAGTACGGAGGAGGCCAGGAGAGAGTTACGCCCGATGGTTGTTGAAGCGATGTCATTCGGCAGCGGTAATAAACCGAAGTTTGCGGCTATGGGCATTCTGGACCAGGTCAATGAGTATAAGAAAACGTTGGATAAAAAACAGCTTAAAATTACAGTCTCGGATGAATGGATTGATCAATTGACTGTTGCGGGAACGCCGGAAGACTGGGAAGCCTCGATCACTCAATTAGTCGATGCCGGGGCCAACTCTGTGGTTCTGGTACCGCTTCCGAACAAAGGAGTGGATGAATTGGATTCTTTTACTCGACACTTGAGAGCGCTTTAGAGGTCCAATTTGGAAAAACCGAGAGAGTAGCGTATGCTTCGATCGGAAGCGAATCCTTTCGTAAAGTTGTTTCGTCGAATACATCGATTAAAGTTGAAGATAAGGAGAAGCAAATTTTCGAATTTTACTTCCCTCTTCTTAATACTCCGGACTGTAGAGGTTGTCACGGTGAAAATCACATTTTACGCGGTGTAGAGCATCTCCAAATAAGTGTCGATTACGCTTATGATCAAATACGAAAGAACAATATACTTTCAACTTTTATATTACTCGATTATAACTTCGAAACTGGTGTTTGACGGGAAAAACGATAGTATAGGCGAGCCCGCGCTCATTAATTATTTCTATTGTTCCGTTTAATTGTTGGACTAGAGTTTCAACGATGAGTAAGCCTAAGGTATCGGTTCCCGGAAAACGAAAATTTTTGGGAAATCCGACTCCATTATCGCCAAACGTCAGTATATAATTTTTATCACTTTGCCGGAAATTGATAGTTATGCTGCCTTTTGTATTGTTGGGAAAGGCGTGTTTCATTGTATTAGTTATCAACTCACTCAATATCTGACCGCAAGGGAGGGCCAGATTGATGTCGAGGAGAATTTGATCGGATTGGAAATCAATCACAACTCTCTCGTGGGACATGTGATAGAAACTGAGAATGTCTGTAATAAGTTCTTTAATAAAATCGGAAAAAAAGATTTCTGAAAATTTTTCCGAAGAATAAATTTTCTCTTGGATTAGATCCATTGCTCGTATTCTCATTATACAATTTTTAAGCAAGTCTCTGTCATGAGCATCTTCGAAGTAATACTCCTGTAAGTTAAGGATACTGCAGATTTGCTGCAGGTTATTTTTTACCCTGTGATGGACCTCCGCCAGCATGACTTCTTTGTCTTTGAGAGAAACGGTAAGCTGTCGTTCGGTTCTTTTCCTTCGATCTACATCATCACGAAGACGTTTATTAAGCAGTTTCAAAGTGGAACGGAGCCGTTCGGAGTACTGTAAGTTTACTACCATTTGGTTATGAATAATTCCGTAACTGATAACGACAAGTAATCCTATGAGTGTCAGGATGGACCACGCTGTAATCCACGATAACGGCTGGTGCATTATTTCCTGAAGCTTTACGGAAAGTGTCAAAACATTGTAGAGATAAAGCATTCCGACGGTAATGATGGTAAACAGATTTATCACGAGAGTGATCATTCCCACTTTCATATTATAAAAAACGGTAGCCAAAACAAGAAGAGTCAATAAGAGAGGAACTCCCGCGCCGCTGAAGCCCCAGATAACAAGATTTACCGTACCAAGCAGATAGGTGATGATTATTGGAACGAAAACCAGGATATTGTAAGAGAGTTTTTTTTGAATGATGGTAACGATGAGAATGGGGCTGTAGAAAACGATATACGAAAAGGCAATAATGTACTGTTTTAAAAAGATAGATTCAATTACCGCGAAGGCAACAGCGGGAATACCGAACAGATTAATAAAGAGGATTATTTTATAAAGCAGCTTCCTCTTGGTTATATCAACCGATTCTATCGGCTCGCTGGAGAAACGGAGAATTGTACCGAAGGAATTTGCGAGAGTACTCAATATCCTCATCTATCCCGTTTCACTCTTTGATCCGAACTATGACGCTTCCTCCGCTCACGCTTTGGTCACACTCACCGCGCACACCTTGAACTCAGGTATTTTCGCAACGGGGTCTAAGGCATCGTTGGTGAGGGCGTTGGCCGCAGCTTCACGAAAATGGAACGCCATGAACACCGATCCCGGCCGTGAACGATAGGTGACGACGGAACGGGCGGTTACTGTTCCCCGTCGGGATGCTACCGTTACCATCTCACTGTTTTTTATTCCGAGGTTTTCCGCATCGTCCGGGTGTATTTCGACGAATCCTTCCGGGCGAACTTCATCCAAGCCTTCCGCTCTCCGACTCATCGTACCGGTATGAAAGTGGTAGAGGATTCGTCCCGTAGTAAGAACGTAGGGGTAGGTCTGATCGGGAAGTTCGGCCGGATCAATAAAATCCACGGCGCTAAACAGTCCTTTCCCTCTGGTAAAGTTGTCTTTGTGAAGGAAAGGAGTCCCAGGATGGTTCTTATCGGGGCAGGGCCACTGCAGTCCTGTTTTTTCAATTCGATTGTGGCTTATTCCTCCGTAAATGGGCATGACCGAAGCGATTTCATCCATAATTTCAGCAGTGCTTTCGTAATGCATGGGATAGCCCATCCTGCTGCTCACCTCACACACAATATCCCAGTCGGAGCGTGCCGTACCGGGGGGTGGCTTTATTTCGCGAAGGAGCTGGACCCGTCTCTCGGTGTTGGTAAAGGTGCCGTCTTTTTCGGCAAAGCTTGCTGCCGGCAGCACGACATCCGCGTATTGTGCCGTTTCGGAGAGAAAGATGTCCTGGACAACGAGAAAATCGATCTCTTCAAGGTCCTTTTTAACCCTATTGATGTTCGGGTCGCTTAAGAAGGGATTTTCACCCATAATATACATACCGTGGATTGTTCCGTCCTCTACTCCGTGAAGCATCTCAACGACAGTCAATCCTGCGTTCGGTGAAAGGTCGGCACTCCATGCTTCTTCGAATTTTTTCTGAAGTGATTCATTATCCACCTTTTGGTAGCCGGGATAAACGTTGGGCAGAGCGCCCAGGTCGCAGGCCCCCTGTACGTTGTTTTGACCCCTGAGGGGATTGACCCCGGAACTCTTCTTGCCCACGTTTCCGGTTAGCATGGCCAGGTTCGCAAGGCTCAAGACGTTATCGGTTCCGGTTGTGTGCTGAGTATACCCATACTGTAGACAATGGAGGAGGTATCCGCGCCTGCATAGATGCGGGCCGCTTCAATGATGTCCTGTTCGGGAACACCGGTAATCTCGGAGGCCATTTTAGGATTGTACTTCAAGACCACATCTCTAAACTGTTCGTAGTTTTCGGTCCTCTTTGCGATAAACTCCTCATCGGCAAGCTTTTCGTTGATGATAACGTTCATCATCCCGTTGAAAAGGGCCACATCGGTTCCTGATTTTTGTCGTAACCAGAGTGTCGAGAAGTTGACCAGATCAATCTTTCGCGGGTCGGCGACGATTAGTTTTGTCCCTCGTTCCTCCACGGCCGCTTTGATATCGAGTGCGATGATTGGGTGGGCCTCGGTAGTGTTCGATCCTGTAACCAAGATACAGTCGGTGTATCGAAGTTCCTTCATCGAATTGGTCATGGCGCCGCTTCCGAAAGCACGAGCAAGTCCAGCTACCGTCGAAGAGTGGCACAGTCTGGCGCAATGGTCTACGTTGTTGGTCCCGATACAGGCACGAATGAATTTCTGAAAAATATAGTTCTCTTCATTTGT
>CAZJBZ010000367.1:0-4582 GCA_964543975.1 uncultured Spirochaetales bacterium | reverse complement strand
TTTGGAAGTTTATCTACTTTCCGAATGCGACGGGCGTTCTTAACAGTCTTGTAGCGCTTATTGGCATCGAACCGCAAGCATGGCTTTTGGAACCTTCTCTTGCCCTAAATTCAGTAACGATAGCGAATGTCTGGACAGGTTTAGGATATCACATGGTCTTAGGATTTGCCGCCATATCAGGTATCCCGGACGATATTATGGAGGCAGCTGAACTGGACGGAGTCACAGGAATCAGGAAGACAATCTTTATTACGGTCCCTCTCATTTGGGAAATATTGAAGGTATCCGTCGTTCTCATCGTTACCGGCAGTCTAAAAAACTTCGATATCATTTTTGTAATGACGGAGGGAGGGCCGAACGGTCTTACCCATGTTCCCTCTACACTGCTCTATTACGAAGCGTTTAAGTTCGACAACTACGGCTTGGGAAGCGCAATATCTGCATTCATTTTTATCGTCAGCATATTGCTTGCAGTGTTAAGTCTACGCTTAATGCAGCGTGAAAAAATAGAATATTGAGGAAGAATAAATGTCTATGAAAAGATCTAAGGCAAGAGTTTCCGTTATTTATATACTTCTTTTTATCTATCTTATAATTGCAGTGTTTCCGGTATATTTCGCACTCATTTCATCAGTAAAAGACAACATTTCCATATTTAAATTTCCATTCTCGTTTCCGAAGGAATTTCATTTTGATAATTTTTCCAGGGCTTTGCAGGTCGGGAAGATCGATCTGGCATTCCGAAACAGTCTCATTCTTACCGGTTTTACTATGGCTTTGACCGGATTTATCGGAACGATGAGCGCATATATATTCGCACGATTTAAGTTCAGGATAAAAAACATCCTTTTTGTTTTCGTCATCGCAGGAATGATGATACCTATTCAATCTACAATTATTCCGTTATCGTTTACCTTCGGTAAATTTGGGATCAATAATAATTATCCGGTGTTAATTTTACTCTTTTCAGGATTTCAGCTGCCTATTACAGTTTTTATCATCACAAGCTTTTTAATATCGATCCCCTCCGAACTTGAGGAAGCGGCTGTAATCGACGGTTGTAATGCAGGCACAATCTTTTTCAGGATAATTTTTCCACTCTCGGTACCGGCAATATCAACGGCGAGTGTTTTCAATTTTATCAATGTATGGAACAACCTTCTCTTTCCGTTGGTTTTCATAAGTAAGAAAAACCTCCAGGTAATCGCACTCGCGCTCCAATCTTTCTTCGCTGAACGGGTGTCCGACTACGGCGGCGTAATGGCTGCTATTGTGATAGCCATCATTCCAACTATTGTTATGTATATATTCCTACAGGAAAAAGTCGAAAAGGGAATTACAGCCGGTGCCGTAAAAGGATAGTAACCCTATCTTGATACCTCCTCTACATGATTCTTGTTATTCATGGATGTAGGATAATATATAAAAAATGGTTTGGTGCGCCGCTCATCGCCTTAAAACTTGTTCATTGTAAACATCCCGGGTCTCATTTGGGTTTTCGCAATTCATTACCACATCTATTTAGTGTACTGCTATTCTCCTCTATTCTCAAGAAAAAGTTCCACAGTAAGGTCGGCGATTCCCCACAGCACATTGGGCAGGAGTGCGGTGCGTGCCGATGTATCGAAATAGAGTTCTCCTTTGGGCGGAAACTCATCATCACCGGACCGTACTACAATAGTTATCGGCATTTTGGGAAAGACGAATATCCGGCAGGCGACATCGCCGTATCCCACTTCAAAGCCCCCTAATCGTCCCGTGCAATCGAAGAAAGGTCCCGGAGCATCGTTGTACTTCCGGGCCAAACTGTCGAGCGGGAGAACGTGCGTCCCCTGAATAAAAAATATCCCACCGGGGATGTTCGACGGCTTTAACAACTCGCCCGTAATGTTTATCCGTTCAATCCGGGCAAGGTAGTACAGAAGAGCGGGGACAAACTTTTCCTTTTTTTCGTTAAGAAGATAACGAGCTGTTTCCGTCTCGCCCAAGAGCCGGCCGTTTTCCCGGTCGATTAGTATCGGTTGACCGAAGCTGGTGATGAAAAAACCGGCTCCTTCGGTGTCGGTGCTGCCGTTTCCTTCGTTGGTGGTATTCAGCCCGATTTCCTCGTGTGCTGCAGGATCGATCTCTTTGCACCCCGTCCGCTCACAGAGTGCTTCACTTTTTTCGCTGCGTAATTCCCGCCACAAAGTCCTTTCAACGTTTTCCGAACTGCCTTCGGAATGTCCTCCGCCATTTCCTTCCGCATACTGTTCCGCCATACAGGCTCCTTTTCGTTATACCGGAGTTATCTCCGATTTTACTCTCATCAGGTTGTTCTCTCTTCCTTCGTCATCTCGGCCCCACACAAACGTCACATCGGCCCATACATATCATGTCGGTCCAACACACGAAGGACGGGCGACCATACACCCTTCACTTTACCGTAATGGAAACCGTATCTTCCTCTCCGTTTACGGTGAAGGTGACCGTTCACTCGCCCCGACGTACCGGCAATCGGTAGGAAAAGTGATTCTATGTGTCAAGGAGAAAACCGGGGGAAATGGTGACATTCCGGCTAAAATCGACAGAAATCGTCGCTCCGAGCGAATAGGCACATCCTGTTGATCTTCAAAATCCCTCAAACTAGGCAAATAGACCCAAATAAACCCAAAATGACCTGGTAGCACAGGACAAAAAAGTATACCTCGACTGTCGGTCGAAGCAAGAGAAACGATAGTCAGTTAAGAGAAGCCGGATCAAATCCCGGGAGTACCTTATATTAGGTATGCGCAGGGCATTTTGCTACGCAAAAACCTGAGGTGTACTATGACCATGCCGGTAATCGCCGCATGTGAGAAAGTGCTCACCGACTGCCTGGATCCGTTCGAGGCGGAACTTCCCGAATTTATCGGCAAATTCATCCTCATAGCGGCTGCAGAAATCGGTGAAATGATGCTCGAAGACCTGATGGAGGATATTTCTTCCCCTTGGAAGGTATTCGGCCTTCTGCTTTTTCAGACGCCTTCTCATTGTTACGCTCCTGCGAGGGCGCAGGTGATGCGCGTCGTTATATTGTTTGTCAATTGAAATTAGTTAAAAAAATACTATAATTAAGTAAGGAGAAGATATGACAATAAAGGAAGAAGTGCTTAATGTAATATCAAATTTACCGGAAAATGCTAATATGGAAGATATAATGTATAAATTGTATGTAATGAATAAAATACACAAAGGTCAAAATGCCATCAAAAATAATAAAGTAATTACAAATGAAGAATTAAAAAAGGAAATTGCAACTTGGTAATATGGTCAGAACCAGCAAAAATAGATTTACATCAAATCTTTGATTATATTTTACAAGATTCAGAATATTATGCAAGAGAAGTAATCGATAAGATAATTGTAGAAATTGAAAAATTACTTGATTTTCCAGAAATGGGTCGTATTGTACCGGAAATGAGTAATAAAAAAATTCGTGAAATTATCATATACTCCTATAGAATTGTATACGAAATATCAGAAAATATTGAAATATTAGCAATTATACATGCTATGCAAGATTTTGAAACGAAAATGAACCAATAAAGGTAATTATATACCAATACCAGATTATCAGAGTATCCTGCTTCCTTTTCTAAAAATATGCAAGTGATCAAAAACAACATTCAATGAAACAGGCATACGATGATTTAGCGAACGAATTTAATTAAAATGAACTTTTACCGTCTGGGACACAACAGATATATAAAAATAGAATTGGGTGGGATAGAACTTTCTGTTTGTATGTATAGATATGGGGAGATACATTCCGCACAAGGAAGGGACGATCCAGAGTATTGTCCGTGAATCGTTAATGCGGTACCAAGCCTACGCAATCCGCCTCAGGGCATTCTCGGCCGTCTGGAGCAATTTTCCGGCTGTGCCGACTGGTCGCAGTGGGTGGCAAGGATTCGCTGTCCCGATTGCGGGCATTCGTCCATTCGCCCCTTTTCGTGCAAGGTGTTCCATCTTTGTCCCTCCTGTCACCAAAAGCGCACGCTTTTGTACGCTGAATACCTGGCGGAGGATTTGCTTCTTGACCTGCCCCACCGGCAATTCGTTTTAATCTCCCGAAAATACTCAGGCCATACTTCAAATCCGATAATATTAAAAGCTTAAACGCATCAAACCGCTGTGAACAGGGATTCGAAATGTGAGCTAAATTTGCTGTGAATGGTTATGAAGACCGTCAATTTGATGACGATTTTCTAAGCAGATAGGTCTTTTCTATGGCAGAATCATCAAATTGACGGTCTATTTTCAATACAATCGTCCACATTTCGAGTCCCCACAGATTACTTTTCGAATTGCTACGCTGTGAAAGTGTAACATTGACTTTTATACTATATTCTCTAAGAAGAGGGGTAACAGCAGTCACTTGTGGATATAAAAGGACACCCCAATCATAGATTGTACATTACGATTCTTCGCCACATGACATCGGAACAACGATTATTAAAAGCTGCTCTTCACGGATTTTTGTGGGTTGAAGCGAAAGCGTCTCGAATTTTAAAGAAGAAATATTCTTCATCCTTGTACCCATAGGCAACCCGTTTTATCA
>CAZJBZ010000366.1:0-4588 GCA_964543975.1 uncultured Spirochaetales bacterium | reverse complement strand
ATCCTCAATAAAAACACTCATGTTCTTGAGTGTTTCCCGCAGGGCAATAGCACGCCGTACAATGACAGGTTTCGCGTCATGTTTTTTGTAGACATCGGTATAAATTCCGGCACGTTCGGTACAAACAGTCGCTTTTGTGCTGAGCAGTTTTTCCTTCAGTCTCCGTATTCTATCCGTGACACCTAATGATTCATAATAATTTTGCAATAATAATACCTCCCTGCAACGGCAACTTTCAAAAGGAGTTTAAACCGCTTTCATATGAAAGTCAAGTATGGTCGTTTTTTTTACGAAGACACCACGGTTGCCGTTGAGCTCATTTTATGGATACCGTCTTTTTTTGATATATCAGAAAACAAAAACTCTATTAAAAAAGAATTGCCCATTATATCTAATAAAGGTAAAATGCTGATTTATGAGTGCGGCAAACTGTGTGGATGGAAATTACGAGATTGGTTCCACTTTGATATACCGCTTTATTTACTCAAGCACTGTGAAGCGAGAGGGGCGGTCATGAATGTTGAACAGAGTAAAAGAATACTCTTAGTTGATGATGAACCGGTCATAGCGATCGGAGAAGCTGAAAAAATCCGTGAGCATGGGTTCCGCGTGGAAACGGTCTATTCCGGTAAGCAAGCCCTCGAACTGATGACCGGAAACGCGGGATACGACCTCATTTTGATGGATATTGATTTAGGCGGAACAGTCGATGGGACCGAGACCGCACGAAAAATTCTGGATGAGAGAGAAGTACCGCTTATTTTTTTAACCGGACACGACGAACCCGAAGTTGTACTATAAAACGGAGGCTGTCGTTCCCGAAGGAAAGACGCACGATGACATCCACGAACTCTCCGACGGTGAAATACAAACCGGCGAGGAATCGGTAGAGTTTCGGACAGGGACCCGTCGAATCTGGAAAACGAAGTTTCCCGTTCATGACGCGGACGGCGACATCTGGGCAATCGGCGGTATTTGTATGGACATTACCGAAAAGCTGAAACGAGAGCAGGAATTGAGCGATTTAGCGAAGAAAAACGAACAGCTTCTTGTGGAGATGAACCACAGAGTTGCTAATAATTTGGCCAATGTGCAGGCGCTTGCCCGGATTGAGTTGTCTGCGGACGATAAATCAAAGGAAGAGTCGATTAATGATCTTATCAACAGGATCCGGGCGGTGGGCATTATTCACGATAAACTGTACCGCACGAGAGAGTTTTCCCACATAAATACTGCTCAATACATAGAAGAACTCGCGGAAACAATCATAACCTCTTTTAGCAATCGGATAAATACACGGCGTTGCCGTTACGCAATCGATGATTTTCCTACCGGTACCGGTTTGCTCCTCATAAAAGAGCCGGCCCGAGGAATAGGCGCTGCCATAGAGATTTCGACACGCAGAGGCACCGAGTTTCGGTTTCTGTTTCAACTTTAATTTCCGGCACTACCGCCCCGTTCGCACCTCAATTTCCACCATTGCCGCCGGATAGCAGATCGAATTCCGCTTTGAGACCGTAGCGTACTAATCGTTCCGTTTTCAGGTTTACAATGCTTCCCCCCGTATCGGTGCTGATTTCTATCCCGGGTGCAAATCCAAAAAAGAGTGTTGTATCGCGTATTGTAATCGCCGCATGCGATTTTTCGCCAACGGAAAAGCGGAGCGGGACTTTAAAAGTATAGATGACCGTTTTGTCCGGATTGACATCAACCGTAAACTGCTCAATTCCCTTGAGCGCGATTTTCCGATCATCGATTCTGACGTCGGTAAAAAAGTCGTACTGCTCTATTCCGCTGAAAAAGGTATCATAAACCAGTTTTGTTTCTTCCCGGTTGAAATTTCCGTCTTTATTCTGGTCGCACTGCGAGAGAACATTATAACTCCACCCTTTGTCAAACTTCCACGACATCGTAATATCGGAAACGGACCCCTCCGCCACTTTGAGTGTCACTTCCGGCGTAACAAACACATGTGGATGGGCCGACACCCGAACGACCATACACACCAACAAAACCGAGATCAGCATGAACACTTTGTTCTTCATCGTTTTTTCCTACACAAGAAATCGCGCAACGATTGTCGAACCGATTAAAATGATAAAGACCGAAGAGGCGAACTCCAAAATCGTGGAAACAGTCTCTCCCTTATGCATTCTTTTTTCTGCTAGGTTGAGCAGACCTGTTCTGGCCCGTATGGTTATCAAACCGATCAAAGTCAGCAGAGAGAACACGCCGAGCGACATTGCTATCACGGATATAATACCGATTGAAACGGTCCTGTTCGAAATGGTAAGAAGCATAATTACCAGCGCCGCCGGGCAGGGGACCATTCCCGCGGTCAAACCGATTAGATAGATGTTCCTCGAAGAGCCCGTGTTCTCATCCGTACTATCAACATTTTGAAAATGATGATGGTGATGATTTTTGTGCCGAATCCACACGGCTAAAAAAACAACTCCTATTATAAGTATGAGAATCCCGCTTGCGAGGGTAAAATATCCCTGCAGCCTGATGTGGAACATGCCCCGTATTCCGGTAAGGATAAAAGAAAAAATGACGGAGAGGATGACCGCCGAACCGGAATGGACGGCAGCCACGATGCCGCTTACCAGGAGCGCTTTGCGCAGAGGGTGCTTTTCTTTCAGGAAGAGCGAAGAAATGATGGTCTTTCCATGACCCGGACCTGCCGAATGGAGGAACCCGTAAACATAGGAAGCCGCAATAAGCGTGAGGAGGAGCGGGAATGAATAGTGCTCGACTATATTGACGATGAGCATATCCAGTCGCTCGTCGAAGGCGATCAGCAGATCGATAAAAAACGCCCTCACAGTCATAATTCGGCACCCGTTTACTGAGCAGCTATTTTGCTGAAAGCGACATTGGTATGGGGATAGACTGCCGGATCGGAGGGAACATAGTCCTGTTGAAAGGTGATCTCTCCCGTCGTCTGGTTTATCGTAAAGACTTTGATCGCCTGTCCTATCCAATTTGTCACGTAAAGATACTTTCCTTCCGGTCCAACGTCGACTGCTTCATAAATATTCGTCGGTGGTCCCGTTTCACTATACAGTTCGATTTCCCCGGAGAGTGCCCCTGTGGCGGGATCGACGGCCCACCGAACTACGGTTGTTGTCCCGCTTCCGCTGTCGTCGCAGGAGGCGTAGGCGAATGTTCCTCCCGGGTGGATGGTAATACCGGGAAC
This sequence comes from uncultured Spirochaetales bacterium, assembly GCA_964543975.1. Taxonomy (GTDB): domain Bacteria; phylum Spirochaetota; class Spirochaetia; order SPDA01; family CAZJBZ01; genus CAZJBZ01. Next base: position 1,386 of record CAZJBZ010000366.1, on the reverse strand, counting down.
CTCCGGGTTTGAGTAGAGTGAACAGAGTGCTGAACTGTCGAAGGTCAGCGCCCCTGTGGTTTGATCGATGCTGAAAATCTGGATTTGGTCGACGGCGTCCTCGTTGGCAACATAGAGAAACTTTCCGTTGGGATGGATCGCAATCCGGTGCGCCCAGGATGAAGCAGTCGATGCCGCGGTGCCCGCTCCCAAAGTTCCGTCCGCGTTAATAGGATGGACCCAGATGTAGCCTGGAGGTGTGGAAGGTATCGATGAGACATACGCCACATCGAGGGTAGGGTGGACCACCACACTCGTAGGCTTTTCCGCCGTCGTGCTGTCTGTTCCCAATGTCAGCATGCCGGTACTCTGACTGATGGTGGCGTTGTTGACAACCGTAGCGGCGCTGTCGAAGGATGAGATATAAGCGTACTCACTATTGGGGTGCACACCGACACCGTGACAATAGGTGTATCCTATCGTCGTGCTGTCTGTAAAATCTATAGTCCCCGCGTCCGGGTCAAAACCGCACATGGAGATAAAATCGAAAGCATCGTAGTTGGCGATATAAGCGTAATAGTTGTATGAAGTCGGGGCCGTGGAGGTCATTGTAAAGGTCAAAGTTACGGTGCCGGCTGCCGAGAGGTTGAAAGAGTCCGAGGTGTCGGTAAAAAGGACACTCCCTCCCGAATCGAGGGCGTCGATTTTAACCAGCATATCGGTATAAGGGACCAGATAGATGTCCGCGGTAGAGGTAGAGGCGGCATACTCGTGTGAAAAAACTTCATGTGCGGCATCGACTGTCCCCTCCTTATAGATGGTAACTTTTACCGTTGCTACATTCGCAGTGTCGTAGGTGTCGATGGTGATGCTGATCTTCCCCACATTCATGGTAACGTTTATGGATTTATCTTCTCCCGCTGCAAGATCGAACGTTTCCGATTCACCTGAGTAGAGAACAGTGCCGGACGAATCGAGGGCGTCGATTTTGATGATGAGCTCGGTGCCGGCCGTTAAGGTCATGCTGACGGAGGTTGAATCCGCGGTAAAGGTTTCCGTTTGCACCAGATTCGCCTCATCGGCGGTGCCGGCGGAATAGACGGACACCCGAAGTGAATCGATACCGGTTACGGCCCGAGGAACAACCGAGTCAGGTGAAACAGCTTTCGTAAAAAGTGAGAAATCGAGTGAAAGTGTAATCCTTCCTGGAGATTGGTCCTGCAGAAAGCAGGAGAAAAAGACCAGGACAACAAGAGTGAGGAGTAAAAAGTTTTTTATTTTCATTGTTACACCCCTTTGTTCACGCTGCAAAACAAAGGTAGCAGATCAGATTTATATTGAGTATAACATACTTTCCTGAAAAAAGTATAATATTCTTGAAAAAAAAATTGTTGTTTTTTATTACGA
>CAZJBZ010000365.1:0-4589 GCA_964543975.1 uncultured Spirochaetales bacterium | reverse complement strand
AAATTGAGAATGTTGAAAAGCTATTGCTTACGGTTATCGAAAGGCATTTAAAGTGGATAAACATTTTCGGGGCCATACTAGGATCTTTTATCGGCGCTCTCCAGGTTATATTAAATCGACTGGTATAGTGAATGGAAAAAATACAAGTTTTGATCGCTGATCCCGACCGCCAAAGTGTCGACACTATGGTTGAAGCCCTTTCAGATACCAACTATCTGATAGAAACGGTCCATACCGGTGAAGAAACGTTGGGAAAGTGTGAATCACTCGAGATCGGTATATGCGTTGTTGAAGCGAAGTTTCCCGATATGGATTACTGTGACCTTTGCTCTCGGATACGCGAAAGATATTTCGGCATCCCCATTCAAATCATCGTTGTCGGAAATGCAGAAAGGACGGGGACCATAATACAATCCATCGACGACGGTGCCGACGATTTTATTCAAAAACCGATTGATCGGCAGGAGTTTCTGGCGCGTGTTAAAGCCGCGGAAATCCGTCTGTATAATCAGAAGGGGCTTGTTAAAGAAAGGGAGTTTTTTAAGCAAGCCGTAAAAGAGGAGGAGGAACTCTCTTCTCGAATTCTCAATCAGAATCTCTTTTTAAAACGGGCGTATCAAGACATGATTGGTGTAAACAAAGAGCTCGAAAAAACAAACCGGCAATTAGAAAAAATAGCAAAGTACGATTACCTCTCGGGATTGTTAAGCAGAATGAATCTTTTTTCGATCTTGGATATGGAAATAGACCGGGCAATGCGAACCAAAGTCCCTCTAAGCGGGATCATGCTTGATATCGATAATTTTAAGATGGTCAATGATAATTACGGGCATCAAGCCGGGGACTCCGTAATCAGGGACATTGGAAGGCGATTGAGTAACGAATTGCGGAAGTACGATCATGCGGGGAGATATGGGGGAGAAGAGTTTTTCATTGTTTTACCGAACACAGACAAACACCAGGCGGCCGTCATTGGGGAACGTTTCAGGGAAAATCTGGAGAACCACCCGGTCCGCTACGATGAGATTTTTATTCCCATAACCGCGTCATTAGGTATAGCCCAATTAAGGGCGGGAGAAAACAGAGAGTCGTGGATCCGTCGTGCGGATAAGGCCATGTATATGGCTAAACAGACCGGGAGAAACAGGGTGATAGCCGACTAGCACTGCCGACTTTCTAAACAAAACTGCAGCAATAGAGGCAATGGATATAACTCATTCAGGTAAGAGAGAACAGTGTTCGGGCGGAACGGAAAAATAGTAGGTTGTGCCGGGTTGAATCCGGTCGGGAGATTCGACATGAAGCGTGAAAACGTTCCACCCGAATTCGCTCCGAATACCGCCGTCCGAAGCGCCGCTGTCCTGCGGAACGATTTCTTGAAAACCCGCGTATGCCGTACCATGATACTCCACGATATCTGGAACAATGGAAAACCGGTTTTTCTTCGTGTCATTGTTATTTTCGGTTTCCGGTGGGGTAACGGTGCAGTGTTCGGGCCGAAAAAAAAGATAAGCACTGCTGCCGGAGGTGCAGCAATTGTTTTTTCCGACACGAAAAGTGCCAATGGCGGTAGAGATTGTTTCGCTATCGACTACTACACCCGGAATAATGTTTGCGGATCCTAAAAAATTGGCTGTAAAACTGTTTGCCGGATGTTCATACAGTTTGTCGGGCGTACCCTCTTGAATGATTTTCCCTTGATCCATGATGACTATCCTATCCGAAACCGCAAGTGCCTCTTCCCTGTCATGGGTCACGTAGATTGTGGGAAGTCTGGTCACTTTCTGGATTTTTTTGATCTCCCGTCGCAGGTGGCGTCGCAGGTTTGCGTCGAGAGCGCTGAGCGGTTCATCGAGGAGGAGGATATCAGGTTTTGGGGCAAGCGCCCGCGCCAAAGCAACCCGTTGCTGTTCTCCGCCTGAGAGTTCCGAAATTGAGCGTCTGTGGTAATCCTCTAAACGAACTAAATTGAGGTAATAATTGACTGTTTTTTTTACATCTGATCGTTGAGCACCCCGCATCTTAGGCCCGAACGCGATATTTGCAGCGACACTCATATGAGGAAAAAGCGCGTAATCCTGAAACACAAATCCGATATTTCTTTTTTCCACAGGTAACAGAGCAATATTTTTCCCGTTCAACAGTATTGTTCCTGCATCGGGGGTAAGGTAGCCGCTGATGAGGCGGAGTGTTGTTGTCTTCCCGCATCCGCTGGGACCGATCAGTCCCACAATCTCGTTCTCATCTACTTCAAATTGGACTGAAAGATGGAAATTTCCCGCAGTCACCGAAGCGTCGATCGAAAAGCTCATATTCTCGACTCCTTTGTTTCTCCAAGCTTTTCGATAACCAGAAAAGCAGCGGTACAGACGATCATAAGGATAGTGCCTAAAGCACACGCGCCGGAGAAATTGTAAGAAGAGATAAGACGGTACATCGTAATAGGCATGGTGGCAATAGTACGAGGAGCAAGAAGCAGTGTGGCGTTGATTTCTCCAACCGATATAGCAAACGCGAAAGCAGCACCGGTAAGAAGTCCGGAGCGTATGAGAGGAAGCTCTATCAGCCTGAAAACACGCACGGGGGGCGCTCCCAAACCGCCGGCCGCTTCGATGATCGAAGGATGGAGTTTCCCATACACGGCGGTAATCGAGCGCAACACAAATGGATAAGCGATAACCGTGTGTGCTATCAAAATTAGGAAAAAGGAGCCGGAAGAGAGGTTTGTCATCCGGGCTGCTCTGATCATACCTAAACCGAGAATAATTGAGGAGACTCCCATGGGCAGCATGACGAACGTTTCTGAAAACCGGTGTGATAAAACTGTGTTTCGTTTAGAGATAAACGCGAAAAGGCATCCCGCGACCACCGAGGCCGCAGTCGTCCCGGCAGCGATCCAGATACTGTTGAAAACCGAGATAACGGCCTCTTTGCTGAAAAGAGTAACACCTTCGGGACGTACTAATGTCTTATACCAGTGCAAAGTCAATTCCGCTCTGCCCGACCATCCACTCTTCCGTAGAAACGATTGCGCGATAACGGTTATAAGTGGCAGAAAAATAAGGAATACAACGACGGAGCTATATCCACCGATTGCCGCGCGTTTTATTATTCTGTTTTTCTTGGAAAGAAGCATGGGAGGCATGGGACGTGAATCATACCGCTCCTTGAAGGTTGTCAACTGCTGTATTTTCAAATAGCTGTAGAGAACCAGAAGGGAAACCGTTATTTGAACAACGGCGAGGCTGCTTGCTTTTGAGAAATCGAGAGAAAATTTAGCCAGCCTGTAGATTTCTACCTCCATGGTTGTATAGTGGGGGCCTCCTCCAAGGACCAGAATAACGGCAAAGCTCAAATAGCAGAACAGAAAAACTAAAATTCCTGAAGAGAGAATTCCCGGCGCAATTTGGGGCAGGGTAACGGTAAAGAACAGTTTCGGGCCTCTCGCGCCTAAGTTCCTGGCTGCAAAAACGGTTGATCCGGAAACGTTTTCCCACACTCCGGCTATAATCCGCAAACAGATGGGAAAGTTGTAAAATGAATGAGCAAGAATGATCGCTTTCATCGAATAGAGAATATGGAGAGGGGGGTTTTCCAGATCGAACACCGTCATAAGAATACGGTTTATATAACCATTGTTTCCGAAGAGAAGTACAAATCCTAATACGACAAGGATGGATGGTAAAACGAAGGGTACCGTTGTAAAGGCGGTAACCAGTTTTTTTGCCGGAAACGTGTAATGGCTTAAAATATAAGCACCGGGTATGCCTAAGAGCAGGGAGAAAAGTGAACTGAGAAACGCCTGAAAGACGGTAAACCCGATGACTCGCCGATAGTATGTGGAGGTGAGTATCTCCCTTATGGTTTGGAGATCGATATTTCCCGCCCCGTCCGTCACCCCCCGAATGAGGACGGTGCTCAAGGGAAAATAGAAAAAGAGAAAGAGGAAAAGAAGGGGTATCAACAGGAGAAAAATATTCTTTTTTTTAATCACTGAACACTTCTATCCACATTTCAATCCATCTGTCGAAGTTCTTTTCGATTTCTTTGGAATCGAGCATGAATGATTTATCAGGTTTTAACGCGTATTGAAATGAATCCGGTAGTTTGACATCGGGATTTACAGGGAACATCCAATTAGTTAGCGGGATAACGGATTGGAAATCCTCGGTCAGCATAAAATCGATAAACTTTTCCGCCGATTCACGGTTTGCGGCGCCTTTAATGATGCCCATTCCTTCAATCTGCATATAGTTGCCCTTTTCAAAGAGAGTTGCTTTATACCGAGTACTCTCTTCATATTCGGCGTGATACGCGGGACTTGTTGTATAGCTGAGAACCATTGGGGCCTCTCCGTTAACAAAGAGTCCGTATCCCGCATCCCAACCTTCGGTTATCGTCAATATGGACGGTTTTAGCTGTTCCCAGTAGGTAATAAAATCGTCTCCGTAGACCTCTATCGTCCAAAGGAAGAAGCCTAATCCGGGGCTCGAAGTCCTGGGATCCATAAGGATTAATTGGTCTTCATAGTCTGGTTTTGTTAAATCCTGCAGAGTGGAGGGTGGATTATCGATCGACCGAGAATCATA
>CAZJBZ010000364.1:0-4590 GCA_964543975.1 uncultured Spirochaetales bacterium | reverse complement strand
TTTGTACTGCTGCTTCATAATTTCATCATATTTCTAAAAAAAATGTGCGTCAATGCACAGCAGCGGAATTGTGTTTGCCCCGGCACAAATGCGGGCTGTAATTAGTGGCCCGGGGATAGGGGAGATTAATATGACAGCCCGAAAAAGCGAAAATTCCGCTCTTTCTGATAATTTTTCATAGTAAAAAGAAAGAATTTGCCTATCTAGTACTTTCATACGATGTACTCCGGTTGACGATCTTCTATATTTGGAGGTAAAAAGAAAATAGTAGGAACATCTACTATGCAGGTTGTTTCAACACAGAACGAAAAAACTTCATCGTGCTTCTCACCTTACTTCTCATCATTTATAATACGAAGGCGGAACCATGAAACACAGGATTGTTGTAGTAATTTTCATAAGTGTCATTTTCTCATTGGTCTTTTACGGATGTGAGGAAGCTGGAAATACCGGGGATGACACAACACCACCGGGGGATGTCCGGAAGCTTGAATCGACGGCAGAAGACAGACGAGTAGTACTGTCCTGGAACAACCCTTCGGATGACGATATCGATAAAATTTCGATAACCTACACAGCTAATAAAAGTGTACAGAAGCGTGAAAGCGAAACGGAATCGGCAGCCGATACCCCTTCAGCGCACGGACCTTCTTCGGTAATTAAGCAGCATGTAGAAATCAGGGAGAAAGTAAGCTCCGCAACGGGAATAGGAGAAAAAAGTATCACCACCGTCAGTTCAAGTAGTACGAGCGCAACCATAGATGAACTGGAGAACGGGATTGAATACACCTTTACGGTTACTGTGGTGGACACTGCGGGTAACAAATCGGACGGAGAGAGTGTTAGTGCGACACCGGTGGATGTAACTCCGCCGGCAGAGGTAATCGGGCTGTCGCGGACAGTGGATTACACTCAGATAAAGCTAACCTGGACAAATCCCTCAGACAGCGATTTCGACCACTGTGAGGTGTGGTACGGGACTGGTGGAATAGCGAATACACAGTTTACGGGGACGGTGGACTGTAACGGGACGACGATAACCGGACTCACCAGCGGGACGGAGTATACCGTAATGGTGAAAACGGTGGATGCGTCGGGGAATGTGTCTGCCGGTTATACTATAAGGGTAAGCACACCGTCTCGATCCGATCCGGATACCACCCCACCGGCAGAGGTAAGCGGGCTGTCTGCGGAAGCCGGTAACGGTGAGGTGACCTTAACCTGGAATGATCCTGGGGATTCAGATTTCGACCATGTGGAGATTACCTGGGCCCCTGATGGAAGTACAGCAGTGGAAGTTGCCTCCAGGGAAGAGAGCTACACAGCCACCGCCCTTACCAACAGTAGCGAGTATACCTTTACGGTAAAGACGGTGGATACAGCGGGAAATACCTCTACCGGGGAAAGTATCGCGGCAACACCGAGCATAGCGGATGAATCGGGACCAAATAATATGAATGCCATCCTCGACATTCCGAACGGTACGATAACCGGCACCAACGTTGAAATGGAGTACAGCCTGGACGACGGGGACTCTTGGTCCGATTGCGGCGGGGCGCTCGTGCCGGTCAGCCTATCCGTGGAAGACCGTGTATGGGTTCGCGACAAAACGGTGACGACCGATACACAGTATCTGGGCGAGGTCTTGGCGACCACCGGCCCGGACCTGGTAGGCGGTGAGTTTCTCTTCGTCGGTACCGGTTTCTGGAGTGACGAGCACGTCGCTGTTCCAGGCGATACCCACTCGATCTACTACGCCCCCACAAACCTCGGCACGTCGTCGGTGAGTCCAAACACCGTCACTGTGGAGTTCTACCTCTCGGAGGACAGGACCATCACCACGGACGATGTGCTCCTCACGAGTGATGTTTATCCCTTCACCATCGGGTTAAACCCCCCAACAGGTGGGGAAACCGTGGACTTCACCGTTCCCGCTAATCCCGGTGAATACTACGTCGGGATGGTCCTCGACACTACGGCCGCAGTCGCCGAGCTCAACGAAGACAACAACGCCTCGCTGCCCGAAAATGTCGCGTACTTCATCATCGAAAACGACACCGCTGCCGATGCGGGTGCCATCAAGATCGTCAATTCCTGGGGTACCGGCAACTGGGGGGAGAACAAGGCCGACGGCCACTACTGGCTTACCTACGACTCAGCGAAGAGCCTGCAGATGCCGGTCGTCTACTACCACAACAGCTTCGATTCCGTCTACGAGCCGCGGGTGCTCGCTGTTTTCGATTTGACGCATTCAGAACGCGAGGACTGTCTAATCACGCTGGGGCTCGGCGATCCGGCGGATTCCTACAGGACGAAGGAATTCCAGACCCGTTGGTCGACCGACATCCAGTCCGGAGCCAAGCCTTTTCCCGCAACCGCAATGGCCCTCGATATCTCGGAGTTCGCCGAGGCGATCAACGATTACGATCTCTTCCTCCACGTCGAAAATCTCGATGATACCGCACCGCAGTCCGGTACGATCGACAGCTTTTCCGTCGAGTTCTACAGTGACTACAGCCAAGCGGCCTTCAAGACGCTTTCGTCAACCGAAACCCCTGCTGCGATCCCGGACACGATGAACGGGACGGTGGACGTGTCGATCGCGACTACCGGCAGCTTGACGTCAAACGAGCTGATCCAAATCCTGCCCCTGCCTCGAAGCAGCATGGACGCGGTGGTCCTGCACGAGGAAGAACCGAGCGCCGCGCAGTTGGCGCAGGACAAGGCGGTCATGGGGGTATACGAGGAGGGCCGTAACTACAACGAGCTCTACATGGGCATCTACGGAACCGGCTATAAGCCGCCCACCGAGAAGGCCTGGGAACGGATGGTCCGGCTGACTGCCGTGGAGACCGGCACCTACAGAGGAGATATTCCCCTCGAGGTCGATCACTCCACTACCCAGTACTTCCCGCCGGTGGGGAACCAGGGCGCAGAAGGTTCCTGTACCGCCTTCTCCTTCGCCTATTACATCCACACCTACACCGAAGCACGCGAGCGCGGCTGGGACCTGAGCGGTGCGGTTTGGGAATCCCCTGATCCCTCTGGCGGCGATAACTCCGGAGGACCGAGCCTGGCTTACGCAGACAAGATCTTCAGCCCGGATTTCGTCTACCACGCCATCAACGACGGGGAAGACGGGGGTTCGAACATGGAGATGGCGGCTGCCATGCTCACCAACTTAGGCTGTGCGACATGGGCTGAGATGCCCTACGACACGAGCGATCACAGCTCGTGGGCCGGTGAATCCGCCTACCGCGAAGCGGCGCAATACCGCGCCCGCGAGGTCGAGGAAACGCCGTATTGGGAGTATCATACCGCCGGTTATTTCACGATCACGTCGGACGCCGACATTCAGCTGTTGAAGTCTCTGCTGGCGGCCGGCTACTGCGTACAGACGACGGTGTTTACGACCGATCTCTACGACCTCTTGGACACCAACGACGTGGTCTCCGGCTACTCCGGCGGGCCCATGAGCACCAACCACGCCCAAACCATCGTGGGCTATAAAGAAGGCACCGAGTGGAATGAGACTACACCTGATAGTTAGCAGAAAGGTGACGGCTGTCCTCGCGGCCGCCGTCCTATTGTTTTCTCCATGTTGCTGCGCCGGACAGCAAAAAGAAGAGCATAAACAGAACGAGCCACAAGCTCAATCCGAACCCGAGGACTGCGGCCGCCCGGACGTCGAGGGCGCCGTAAAACGTGCAGAGGACGTGGCGAGTGACGAGAAACCCGATGCGGAAGACGAAGGAGCGTCCACAGACGAGTCGAAACCGAACGGGTCCGCGGCTCCCGGTAAGCCGCCGCCCGCTCCTCCGGAAGATGCGCGTGAGCCGAATATCGCCGGCGGCTTTACCGAGATAGATGTGGACCGACCCGAGGCCACCGAGTCCCTGGAATATCTTACAGATCTGCTCGCACAGCGATTCCCGGGCTACACGGTCACGGATGTCGAGAAGGCGGAGATCCAGGTTGTAGCCGGCTATAACGTGCGACTCACGCTGTCCTACAATAACGGAGAAGGTCCAGGTACACTTGTTGCGAAGGTCTACACGGACCTCACCGGCAACCGCCGCCTCCTCGATCTCTTGGTGGACGGGGAGAACGTAATCGAATCGGTCGTACCGGAAGGGTGAGCTCGGGTGCGGCAGGCCACTTTTCCCATCTATCCCCTCACTCCCCGTAGAATAATTCCTTCCACCTAGTACTTTCGTACGATAAAAATGCCGGTCGCATAAGCGATTATTGCTGATTTTCGAAAAAAAACCTGGCTCTCTAGTACTTTCATACGATGTGGGACGCGGAAGACCGCACTACACTTATATCACGGTAGGGAGCCGGCGACCACTTATTGATCCGGCATATTTGAGAGTCGGCAACCCCGCATCAGCCCGGTACGGCTGGGAGAAAGCCATGAAATATCTGTTTCTTATTGTACTGTTGATACTCTTTTTTATTTCACCGGTTTACGGAGAACCGGTCAATCTGTTGGCGGTAAGCACACGGCCGTACGGTTCGCTTCCGTTGGGTTCGAGCACTGAAATTTTTACTTTCGGCGGGGGAGTGGAAGCTTCCGCCTCATTTTTT
>CAZJBZ010000363.1:0-4601 GCA_964543975.1 uncultured Spirochaetales bacterium | reverse complement strand
GGCGTGGCGGCCCCGGGTCCAGGTGTTCATCCAGCCGATTGTCTGTCCGCCCTCGTTATTGTCTCTGGTGATTTGGTAGACCCTCTCCGATGCCAAGAGCCACGCCGCCTGGATCTTTTCAAGATCGGTATGAACGGCCTCTTTTTCCGTCATCATGTCCATCAGGACGGTGTCGCTTCCTCTTAAATGGGCCAGGGCGTCAACGTTGCCGCTGATGTCAGGCTGGGAAACGAAGTAGTCGCCGCCGCTGTCCTCGACAAGGGCCTTCGCAAGCTCGATCGTCTTTGTAAAAAGGAGGGCATCGGGGTCGAACTCGAGCGGTTTGGTTGATCGGTCCTGCAGACCAGGAAAAAACCACAAGTTGCCGTGGCCTGAATCTTTTATATCGCCTATCCCAAAATTGGCCCCCTTGAAAAAACCGGCGTGACCGGCGGCCCCGAAATAGGTAAACGCCTGCGGAAATGCTTCCCCGCCGTAGTAGGTTTTCTCGATATGAGTACGGGCAAGTTTCACCCGGACATCCATATCGGACCACCATTTAATTTTATCTTCCATCGATTCGGGAAGAACAGGCTCTTCATAGACAGCTCCGTCCCTCGGTGCTGCAACAGAAAAACAGCACCTGTCGATGAGTTCGTTTTCCCAAAACGCGGTCAGTCTCTCTTTTGCCTTACTCCAGTCGTCCTTAAACTTCACGTACTACTCCTCCAGCCATGTTTCATGTAATTTCGGTACATCATTGATAAGATGCCGCGTATACTCCGATGACGGATTTTCAATTATTGTACGCGCTTCATCACCCTCGACAATCTCGCCCTGCTCCATGATATAGATGGTGTCGCTTACATAATAGGCCAATCCCAAATCATGCGTGATGAAGAGGATAGTCATTTTGTTTTCTTCACGCAAGTCAAGAAGCATATCAAGGATCGTCGATCTGGTACAGGCGTCGATCATTGATGTCGGTTCATCGGCAATCAAAATCGTTGGGTTGATAAGGAAAATACGCGCGATCATCAATCGCTGCATCTGACCGCCCGAGAGTTCAAACGGATACTTGTCTTCCAATTCCTTATATTGTAGATTGACGAAACTACAGGCGCGGGTGAATAGCTCTTTCTCTTCTTTTTTGTTCGCCTTTATATTTTTTAATTTTAGACAATCTCTGAAAAGCCGTTCGATTTTAAAGAATTGGTTAAATGAAGAAAAAGGGTCTTGAAAGACCGCCTGGACTTGCTGCCAATAGTGTTTCTTCTTTCTATGGGTCCGTAAATCGAGCGGTTTGCCGCAATATAATAAATCTCCGCTATCCGGTTTCAAGAGTCCCATGATAATTTTAGCGAGGGTCGATTTGCCGCTGCCGCTTTCACCGACTAAGGAGATTATTTCACTCTCGTAAAAATCGAAACCGACATTGTTAACGGCGGCCACTTTATTCTTTCCAAATCCGAACTCCCGGACGATGTTTCTCCCGCTTAGGACGATATTCTCTCTATTCACGGTGGTACAGCTCCTCTAATTCTTCCGGTCCAAATATGCATCGATACGCGCGCTCTTCAAAACGCTTTTCCTCTATGTCCGCCTCCCTGCATTCCGCCTTTCCGTAACCGCACCTGTCGGCAAACCTGCAGCCGAACAGTTTTTCTTTCAGGTTCGGCGGTTCTCCTACAAGACAGGCCAAATCCCACGATTTCAAGTCCTTCTCCGGAACAATGATCGAGTCCATTAACGCCTTCGAATAAGGATGAAGCGGAGAAAAAACAACCTTTCCCATCGGTCCTTTTTCTATCAGCTGTCCCGCGTACATGACCATGATGCGGTCACAGATATGACGGAGGATGGGCAGTTCATGGGTAATAAAGATCATGGATTTTACGAACCCCTTTTTCATCATCTGCTTCAACATTTTGATCACGATTTTTTGTGTGGTAACGTCGAGGGCTGAAGTCGGTTCGTCGGCGATAAGAATTTTCGGGTTCAAAATCGTAGAAATCGCGATAACCACCCGCTGCTTCATTCCTCCCGAGAGCTCGATGGGATAGGCGTTAATCGCGCGCAGCGGCAGATTGAGTTCCTGAAATCGTGTTTTCACCAGGTCGTAAATCTGCTCTTTCTTCAACCCCAGATGATGTTCTTCGATGATATCTTCAATAAAATTGATGACACGCTGTGTCGGGTTCAAAACATTCATCGCCGATTGAGGAATGTAGGCAATTTCATTTCCGAGGATTTTTACGCGAAGCTCATCGTGATTGAGTTTCATGATATCGATTTTGTTTATATTGATAGCGCCGCTGTCGAAGTGAAGGGGCGGATAGTAAAAGCCCATTAAACTGAGCGCGAGTGTTGATTTGCCGCAGCCCGATTCACCGGCTATCCCCAGTACTTCCCCCTCTTTCAGGGAAAAGGAAACTCTGTCCACCGCGTACACAAACTCCCGTAAACGAGTTTTATAGAATGTTTTTAATTCAAGGACGTCCATTATGTTCGTATTCATAATTGTAAACCTTGCTTAACTTCTTATTTTCGGATTAAAAATCTCATCCATACCGGAGTTCATCAACTTCAATGAATAGGTAACAAACCCTATGGAAAGGGCAACCGGTATAAACGCCCACCACGCTCCTTTCGCGGGAGCTTCAAAGAGCATGGCCCAGTTGAGCATGAGCCCTAAGGAGATCGTATTATTCGGCCCCAAACCCAACATGGAAAGACTCGCCTCCGCCAAAATCGCCGAGGCCATCTGAAGGATAAACGCCATAAAAACGTACGAAGCGATATAGGGAAGGACCGAAATGATGATCAGTTTCGGCAGACCGTAGCCGGAAATTCGGGCGATATTAACATGGTCTCTCACTCGCAGTGAGGATGTCTGCGCGCGCACCGCCCTCGCGGTCCACGGCCAGGCAGTGACACCGATGACAACCGCCATGACCCCCACCGACCGTGACTGTATGCTGACCGATATCAAGATGAGGATGATGAACGGAGGAATGACGATAAACATGTTTGTAATGGTGTTGATGATATTATCGGTTATTCCGCCTAGAAACCCGGCGACCAAACCAAGGGTCAAACCGATTGCGGTCGCAATCAATCCGGCAACCACCCCTACATAGAGGGACGTTTTCAATCCGTAGGTCAATTCTAAAAAGACATCTCGACCGAAATTGTCCGTACCGAGAAGCAGTTCACTCGTCGGAGGATCAAACGCCAGACCTTTCGGTTCCCTCGGATCGTCTCTGTCGATCAATGGAAAGACGAACATAAAAAGGAGGACCAGGACCAAAATTGTAAGCCCAATCATGAACCGTTTTGATGTCACTAAAATACGCAGGAAATTTTTCATTGTTAAACTTCCTCCCTCTGAGCTGCTTTGACCCTCGGGTCAATCAGTCCGTAGATCATATCGATAGCGAAATTCGCGACAAGGACGGCAATGGTAATAACCAAGGTGCAGCCGGTTATTAAAGGATAATCCTGCTGCCGGATGGCGTTGAACATCCATGTTCCCAATCCGGGATAATTGAAAACAATCTCGGTAATGAGAGCGCCCACAACCATGATCCCGAGGGTTATCGCAAGCCCTGTAATCTGAGGCAGCATCGCGTTTCTGAAAACGTAACGCACGATCTTCTTGTTCCGTATTCCCATCAGTCTGCTGTAGAGAACGTAATCGGCGTTCAGCTCGTAAATTGACATGGAACGCATACCGATAGCCTGTCCGCCGATAAAGACCACCACAATCGATAAGAAGGGCAGCGTATGGTGCCGCATGACGGAGAGGATGAACGGAAGGTTGAATCCTTCGACAAGCATAAAATCGTAACCTCCGCCGATCGGGAAGAGGCGCCACTGCACCCCGAAAAAATAGAGCATGATGACCGACATCGCGAAAAACGGAATAGAGTTGACAAACAGCGATACGGGATAGATAACCGAATCGAAAATGCCTTTTCTGTATGCAGTAAAGGCGCCCAAAATGTTTCCCAATATCCATCCTACTATAATGGAAGGAAGCTGCAGTCCAATCGTCCAAGGAAGGGAAGAGGCTATCAGGTTGGAAACCTTTCTCGGATAGTGCCCGATCGATGTTCCTAAATCACCATGCAGCAGGTTCTTCCAATAGATAAAATACTGCTGCCACATCGGCTTGTCTAAGCCGAACTCCTTCATAAATGAGTCATAAACTTTCTTCTGGGTGTTGGAGTCGGCCATACCCTGCATCATTTGTGACGCGATTACCGCCACAGGATTCCCGGGAATAAGCCGAGGAAGAAAAAAATTGAGGGTCACCGCAATGACGAGGGTGATAAGATACCATATCACTTTCCGGGAAAAATAGCGGGCGAACGGATTGGAGATTAACTCAGAACGTTTTTTCGGTTTTTTATTCGTACTCATAGATACAGTCCCCTGGACCTCTTTCACTATCCTACTGTTGGATCGAGGCTTATACAATTACCTCAGAAAAGGAGCGGTTTTCTGAAACCGCTCCTCTCATAAAATGTTTTCTACTCTTTAGGCGATATCATGTAGAGGGCCTTTATGCCGGCACCGTCCATCACGTTCTGCGGCGGTACACCGGACCCGTCGCCTTC
>CAZJBZ010000362.1:0-4611 GCA_964543975.1 uncultured Spirochaetales bacterium | reverse complement strand
AATGGTATGACTTTTTTCTCATACATACCGATGGTGATATCGTCTACACGGTGACGAAGGAAAGTGATTTGGGAATGAATATTCAAAACAGTGACCTAACCGATTCACCTATCGGAGATGCTTTTAAAAAAGCCCGGAACGCCACAAAAGAAGAGATCGTTTTTGCCGATTTTGCTCCCTATGCCCCTTCCGGAGGGAAACCGGCAGGGTTTATGATGGCACAGGTGCATACCAACGGTATATTACGAGGATATGTCGCTTTACAGGTCCCTATCAACAAAATAAACAACATCATGCTCGAACGTAACGGGATGGGCGAGACAGGTGAGAGTTATCTCGTGGGTCCGGATAATTTAATGCGTTCCGATTCTTATCTTGATCCCCAAGGACATTCCGTCGAAGCTTCATTTGCAAATATGACAACTGTAAATACAGAAGCGGTAAGGGACGCCTTAGCCGGTGGAGAGGAGCAAAAGGTCATCAAAGATTACAATGGTAATCCTGTCCTTTCCTGTTGGGACCGGATTGAACTAGGAAACGGGGTTTCTTGGGCTATGATGAGTGAAATGGACATTGCAGAGGCGTTCAGCCCGAAGGATGCTCAAGGAACATATTACTATGCCAAGTATATCGAAAAATACGGGTATTACGATTTATTTTTGATCAATCCCGATGGGTATGTGTTTTATACGGTAACCCAAGAAGCTGATTACCAATCCAATATGGTGGATGGTAAATTTTCGGGTTCAAATCTTGGAAAGCTCACCCGCGGGGTCCTCGATACGAAAAGTTTCGGTTTTGCCGATTTTGAACCGTATGAACCTTCAGGAGGGGAACCTGCTTCCTTTATCGCACAACCGGTAGTATACGACGGCAAAGTCGAGGCTATTGTAGCGTTGCAGCTGCCCTTGGAAGGAGTCAACGCAATCATGACGGAACGTACCGGAATGGGGGAGACCGGTGAGAGTTATCTGATAGGCCCCGATAAATTGATGCGTTCCGACTCTTTTCTCGACCCCCAAAACCATAGCGTGAAGGCCTCCTTTGCCCGCCCGGATGTGGGAAATGTAGATACCGAAGCGGCAAACAAAGCATTAGCGGGAGAAGCCGATGCAAAAATTATTACCGATTATAACGGTAATCCGGTTCTCTCAGCGTTCACGCCGGTAAAAGTCTACGACACCACGTGGGCCCTTCTCTCTGAGATTGATAGAGCGGAAGTGCGCGAACCGATAAACAGTCTGCTTCTTTTTATGATAATCGGCGCGGTTGTCATGATCGCGGTGGCAGTAGCAGTTGCTGTTTTGTTTTCAAGAACAATTTCAAAACCGTTAGGTGAGGCTGTTTTGGTTACCGACACAATTGCCAAGGGGGACCTTACCGCTGAAGTGGAAGTGAAAGGTCAGGATGAAGTCGGACAATTACTCAGAGCGATGAAAAATATGCGAGACGGGTTGACCGGTATCGTTACCGACAGCAAAAGCGCTTCCGGTCAGGTTACAGCCGGAAGTCAGCAGATGAGTTCTACTTCTCAACAACTTTCACAGGGGGCATCGGAACAAGCATCATCCATTGAAGAGATCTCGTCCTCCATGGAGGAGATGAGTTCAAATGTCAAACAAAACGCGGACAATGCGCTCGAAACTGAAAAAATTGCACAAAAAGCCTCTCAGGACGCCGAAGAAAGCGGCAGAGCGGTCCTTGAGGCTGTAGATGCGATGAAACAGATTGCTGAGAAAATATCGATAATTGAAGAGATCTCTCGACAAACAAACATGCTTTCTCTCAATGCATCAATCGAAGCGGCCAGGGCAGGTGAACATGGCAAGGGATTTGCAGTTGTCGCGTCCGAGGTTGGAAAGCTTGCCGCTCGCAGTAATCAAGCTGCCGGTGAGATTAGTGAAGTTTCTTCATCCACGGTCTCGGTTGCGGAGAAGGCGAGGGTTATGCTCGAGAGTTTAGTACCGGACATAAAGAAGACCGCCGAACTAGTTCAAGAGATATCCGCTGCCAGTAACGAACAGTCGAGGGGGGTGGAACAGATAAATGAAGCTATTGGTCAGCTCGATCAGGTCATCCAGCAGAATGCCTCCGCGTCGGAGGAAATGTCTTCGGTCGCGGAAGAACTGGCGGCACAGGCCGAAGAACTGCAATCAACAATGAGTTTCTTTAAAGTAAATGGAACCAATGGAGACCGGAGAACAAAGCTGATTAGCGCACCAACCGAACAAACGACCCGACAAGTAAAGTCAGGAGAGACGGACGCTGAAAAGGAAAAGGAAGAAACCGGCATCACTCCGTCCAAACGGAATAAATCGGAAGTATATACTGCTTCGTTGGATTCGGAAAATTTTGAAGAGTTTTAGGAGGCCACAATCATGAGTGATAGTATAATAATAGAAACCGACCAGTATTTAACGTTTTCTCTTGGTGAGGAACACTACGCGCTAAATGTTGTAAAAGTAAAAGAAGTGCTGGAGCTTGCTCCTATTACTCAAATACCGAAAACGCCCGATTATATGAGCGGTGTTATCAATATACGCGGAAGCGTAATTCCAATTATCGATTTGCGAAGGAAGTTTGATATGCAGTCAGTCGAGGCCACGGTGGATACCGGTATTATCGTCGTTGAAGTGAATGAAGAAAATGATTTGATTACAATCGGTGTTATCGCGGACAAAGTGCAGGAAGTTATTGAGATTACACCTGAAAATATCGAGCCTGCTCCGCGTATCGGAAATAACATCGATACACGTTTTATCAACGGAATGGGGAAATACAATGAGAACTTTCTTATTATTCTCAACGTGAACGAGTTGTTTACGGAAGAAGAGATCACAACGATTGAAGAAATGAGCACCGGAGGTTCGTAAACCAAACCTCTGAGGGACATTTCTAAACGACTTACTGCAAGAAGTTGCCGGCACCACTATAGATTTTTATCTTTGCTTGTCCGGCGACTTCTTTTTTGCTTCCCGTCTTTCATCTTCACATTACGACCGGAAAAATAGGAAATCAATCAGTATAATCCTTTTCCATAGCAAACCGGATCGTAAACATCGGATGGGGTTCCTTCCGGAGTTCGACAGTGCCGTTTAATTGGTCTACCAAAAAAGATGAGCAACTGTATGCAACCGTTCAAGTTGTGCTCAGTGGGAACTATTAGTTTTATCCAACTATGACAAAAAAAATGTATCTCATAAAAACCTGATTCTTTTTAAATGGAATTGAAACAATTATCTGAAAAGATTACATTATGGTTTTACCTATACCTGATGTAAGAAGATACCTTAAAATTCTGTATGTTTGCGTCCTCATTTTCGTATGGGTAGTAGTTTCCCATTCAGCTTGGGGAACCCCCGCCCATGTGCGGGTATTTATAAGCAAAAACTGCCCCTACTGCCATGAGGTGCTTGATTTTCTAAATAGTTTGCAGCCCCATTGTTCAAATTTTTTAGTACAGACCCACGAAATTCACGATGAAAAAGAATTCTGGAAGGAATATACACGTGAACGGGATCTTCCAGCGGGAATTTATCCTTTAACAGTGGTTGGTGAAAAGTGCTTTGTTGGATATCTTGAGGGGGTTGGCCCCTTAGAACCGGACCCAACCGGCAAAGCGTATCTTGGGTATGGTAACCAGATACTCAAAGCGATAAAAGCAGAGGGTGTAGAGTGTGATTTTGACACCGCCCCTATTACGCAAGAAAAACAAGACGAAAATATTTTGACAGAAATTGAGCGGCGCAGCGCTGACACGTCTTTCTGGTATTTCACCAGCTTGGTCGCACTGGCCGATGGTTTTAATCCATGCGCTTTTACTGTACTGTTGATTTTATTGTCCCTCCTGATGCATCTACGCAATCGCTCGCTTATGTTTTTAATTGCCGCCACATTTGTATTCACAAGCGCGATAATGTACGCATTCTTTATTTTCGGGTTTTTATGGGTGGGTGGGTGGCTTTTGAGCAGCTATGGCTATATCGTGCTGAGGGTGCTTGGATTCCTTGTAGTGACAGCGGGAACTATGAGTGTTTTAGAGGGTATAGGGAAGCCTCTTCCCATTTCTTTTTCTCTTACATCCGATCAAAAAGCTGGTCTTTCACGGCGTGCCGGTCGAATTATCCACCGCCTTAAGCCCAATACCATTTCTGGTTCAAATAACATAGCTTCTAAGCGCATGTTTGCCGTTGCCGGGGGAATCGGGGGAACGGTAGTGTTGGCGGTAGCCGCTAATATAACCGAACTCGGTTGCACAGCTGTACTGCCAATGGTGTTTGTATCAAGGTTGGTAGGAAGATATGGTTCTGAGATTGGTATAGTTCATCTGTTGTGGATTGGCTATTATGCGGGTATATATATCTTTCCCCTGGCCGGAATAGGCGTCGGCTCGGTAATATTCTTAAAGCGCGGGCGAATGGGCCCGACAGCCGGCCGCATATTAAAACTTGTTGGCGGTACGGTAATGCTCGCATTCGGCTTGGTGATGCTCTTCCGCCCTGATATTATGGGATGAGGATACGGAGAGCCCTTCCGAGGTTTTACAGGCTATGGGAATAGAAAGGGAAGTTGCCTTCGGTGCGGTTCGGCTATCTCTGGGTCGGGACACTA
>CAZJBZ010000361.1:0-4637 GCA_964543975.1 uncultured Spirochaetales bacterium | reverse complement strand
GTCCTACCCTGTGGGGCCGTCACGTACAACTCGGCGGTCTGGTCCCGCAGCTCATCCAGCCCGGGAACGCTCCGCAGACCGGCAAGTTTATACGCCCCTTCAAATGAACCTTGCTGCAGCTCATCGGTTGACGCGATGTTGATGATTTCCGCGGCCTCGGTTTTACTGGTCGAGACGTTGACCCTCCGCAGGCTCAAAATCATCTTCCCGTCGCCCAAACCGGTCAATTCACCCACCACGATCTTCTCGGCCGCAAGCAGTTTCCCGATTTCAACCGCGCACGAGGTATCGGCGCAGCCGGAGAGATAGAACTTCTGCGCCTCCAACACCTCTTCGACATCATTGTAGCCCATCACGTTGTACCGCTTCGTTTTAACGAGAGCGGTTTCCACCATGTTCCGGCAGGCGGAGGCCAACGCTTCCGCGACACCGTTTGGGTTGATCGAGGGAACGGCCACAATCGGCTGATCGGCGGTCTCTTGCGCGGAAAGGTGCGGAATCAAAAAAATGCCTGCAGAATAAAAAAAACGAAGAAAAACGATAGACGTGCAATAACCCTGCTTCTTCGAAGCTGTTTCATCTTCAACCCCACCCTCTTAGAGTTTTAACAAAATGAAGTTTACGATATCCGACCCCCGTTGTCAAGAAAATCGCGGTGGCCATAGGAATCATACCTGAAACCTCACGAGAGAAATGAGACCAAACGCTGTATGAGATACTCTCTGCCGATAACAAAAAGCAGGTTCTTACGGTTTTACAGTGAGCTTTCGTCACAATAAGGCTCTGTGACACGTGCCTCCGGTAGCCCTCAATACATCCTTTATAAAATCAACGTATTCTCATTTTTTTCTTTTTGGAAGAGAAATCGAGAAGCAGCGGACCGTTTTCTCCAGTATTAGGAGAATATGAGTGATTACACAAACCGAAAATACTACGACGAGTCGTTCGCCGAAGTCTTCTCCAATCAGAAAGTGGTTGCGTCGTTGTTACAGGATTTTATCGAGGAACCATGGGTGCGGAAAATCTGCTTTGGTTCAATGACCATCGAGCGCTCCCTTTTCAAAGAGATATCTCAGCAGCCGCGCTCGAACGATCTTTTGGTCGGTTTTAGGCTTCCAAAGAAGATGACCGGAAGCGCACCAGGTGACAATCCAGTCAGTTGGCCGGATGATGCTTCAGTTAAAACTTCAGAAAATGACACCGTCATTCCGCTGTATGATCTCCGTGTATTTCTCCTTATCGAATTCCAAAGCACACCGGAAGATATGCGCAGACGTATCTTTGAATATCGCTCAAGACTGCATTCCAGACTGCTGGAACAAGGAGGAGCCGCAGCCCCCGTTGTGCCCATTGTTATCTACAATGGAAAAGAACGGTGGAAGGAAAACCCACAGGACTCGGGCACCCATTCCGATTACTACTCATTTTCCGGCGGCCTGGAAAAGTACGTTCCAAATCTCCGTTACATCCTCATCGACGAACAACGATACAGTGATGCAGAGCTGCTCGAGAGAGGAAGCCCGGCAGCCTCATTTTTCTACTTAGACAAAGCCGATCTAAAGAACCGTGAAGCTGCGGTTAACAGGATTATCGACACACTGAACCTATGGAAAGGAAAAGATTGGGAGATATATGATCTTCTCAAACGGTACATTCTCGGGCTTATGCAATACAAAGGAGTGGAAATAACGGAAATAACAGACTATACTGATGAAAGGGGGATACCGATGTTAGCACAGAGTATGGATGAATTGATCGAACAAGGTAAGGAAGAGGGCCTTGCTCAAGGAAAAGAGCAAGGCGAACTACTGGAGAAACGGAAAGTGTTGGTCCGACAGCTGCATAAGCGGTTCGGGCTTACCGATGAAGAGACCGCACTGGTCATGGCAGAAACCTCCCGGGAGAAATTGGACCATGCTTTGGACGAAATCCTTTTTACCGATAATAAAGAGCAAGTGCTTGAAGGGTTTATGATGGACTTATGACGGACGTTCCATACAGTGAAACAATCGAATTTCTCAAACGGCGGGAACGGGAACGGCAGTCCGACCTGGAAAAACGCTTCCAGGAAGCATGGCGCGATTTCGAGCACATCGTCTCCTATATTATCAAAGAACATAATCCGAAGCGTATCTGGCAATGGGGTTCGCTTCTGGAACGTCAATTCTTTAGCGAGGTCTCCGATATCGATATAGCGGTTGAAGGGCTCGATTTACCGGACCGCATATTTACAATCCTTGCTAAGACGGAAACCCTGACCGCTTTTCCGGTTGATATAGTGGAGATGGAAAAAATAGAACCGGAATTCCGAGAGATGATAAAACGAAAAGGGAAATGTATCTATGGGGACGTCTGAAGCACTGAGAACGCTCAACGGTGATCTTGAGGCTTCCATCACCGTACTGAAACGGGTTTCCGATTTTTTCGACGAAATGGAATCCAAGGGCGTTTCGCAAAAACAATCCGTAGAGCACGCTATAATCCTCAGTGATATCTTCGTGAACTTTTATACCTGTGCTGAGACCGCTTTTTTTCGAATCAGCCAATTTTTTGAAAATAGCCTGAATCAAAAGAATTGGCACAAAGATGTTTTAAGAAAAATGACGTTGACAATACCGGGAATCCGCCGAAAAGTTGTGTCTGAGCAGCTGCACCACGATTTGGAGGAACTACTTCGATTTCGGCATTTCAAACGGTACTACTTCGAGTTTGATTACGATTGGGACAGGCTCGAATTGGTCCGTAAAAAGTATATCTCGGCACGTTCGCGATTGATTGACGAGTTAACCGAATATAAAAAGTACCTTCTAAAACTCGCAGAAGAGGCGGAACGGGCCGAAGACTCTTGATTGCATCTTTTTGCACGCTTCCCGGCAGAAATCTCACGGGAGAAGTTTGACCGGGCCTGGATGTAATTCTGTTTGCAGAAAGTAAGGCACAGGTATTGAGGGTTCTGCAGGGATAGCATGTCAGGTCGATTAATCGAGGTACGTCAATAACATACAGTCACTCCTTTCTAACCAGCCCTACCACGCAAAGAGTAAAAATGAGAGAAATTGAGAAGCATCAGCCCATTTTCCCCTGTCTTAATGGGTATGAGCAAGCAGTACAACCGAAAGTATTACGATGAGTCGTTCGCGGAAGTGTTTTCCAACCGGAGAATGATTGCTTCATTGTTACGGGATTTTGTTATTGAGCCATGGGTGAAGGGGCTCGATTTTGGTTCGATGACCATCGAACGTTCTTTTTTTAAGGAGATATGTCGGGAGTCTCGCTCGAACGATCTTTTACTCAGCATTAAGCTTCAGCCCGAGAACACGGGTATAAATCAGGTCGAAGCACAAATTTTCCTTCTCATCGAATTCCAAAGTACGCCGGACTATATGCGCAGACGCCTCTTTGAATACCGCGCAAGACTCCATTCCAGGCTTCTGGAACAAGGAGGAGCCACAGTCCCGGTTGTACCTATTGTTATCTATAACGGCGGAGAGCGGTGGAAAGAAAAACCGAAGGCTTCGGACACCCCATCCGGTTTCCTCTCATTTTCCGACGGTCTGGAAAGGTATGTTCCCAACCTCTGTTACATCCTCATTGACGAACAGCGATACAGTGATGCATACCTGCTCGAACGAGGAAGCCCGGCAGCCTCTTTCTTCTACCTCGACAAAACCGATTTAAAAAAGCGGGATGAAGCTGCTGCACGAATTATCTCTATCCTAAAGAGATGGGAAGAAAAAGAGTGGATGATTTATGATCTTCTGAAGCGATATATTGTAGGGCTTTTAGAATATAAGGGAGTGGAAATATCCGAAATAACCGACTATACTAGTGACAGGGGGCTACCGATGTTAGCGCAAAGCTTAGACGAGTTAATTGAAGAAAGTATAGAACAAGGCGAACTACAGGACAAACAGAAGGTGTTGGTCCGACAGCTGAATAAACGGTTTGGGCTTACGGATGAGGAGACCACGCTTATTATGGCAGAAGCCTCCCGGGAGAAATTGGACCAAGCCTTGGATGAAATTCTTTTTGCTGAAAATAAGGGGCAAGTGCTTACAATCTTGCAGGGGTAATAGATCAAGAGATGACCGTTTCATACACGCCGTTGCCCGAGAATGGTCGGTCCCGGAGCACGATCAGTTTTTCGTGCAGCAATTGCATACCCTTTGGCGGAGCTACAAATGAAGAAAACGAAAATTGAATCAATCCCGGTAAGTTTACCGGTAGGGAAGATCAAAGACGGAATGGATAAGGTTGGAGGGGGCGATGCTCCTTCACCGTATATCGAAGACAAGTTCGCTCATAAGTTTTACATGATTTTTCCCGGGGATCAATTAAAGCCGGCCAATGTTATCGTAAAAATTTATACGGACGCCGGACTGATACCGATCACATCATCGAATGATTGGCAGGTAATAAGCTCGGCCTTCGTGTTGCAATCAAGAATATCACTGTTTGGAATTTCTACACATGTTTAAACATTTCATGTTCGGATATCCGAATTGTCCATTAAAAGAGGCGCAATAAGACGGAAGGCTCGCGGGGAAATCCCGCGCTATTGCAGAGAAATGATTGTTTCTTCTCTTACGATCCGCTCAGCTCGATAAGTTCCTTTAATTGGACCGTGTCCAACTTTG
>CAZJBZ010000360.1:0-4640 GCA_964543975.1 uncultured Spirochaetales bacterium | reverse complement strand
CGACAGCCACCAACTGCACTGTCATTCGTACCGTGGCTATTATAATTTCCGCGGTTCTTCCGATCTTCCACCGCGCGGTTATCGCCAGGACCAACGCGACAAAAACATATCCCGCTGCAAGGCGTAGGGTTGAGATTTCCATTGCTTCATTCATTCGCGTCCCCCTTAAGTTCGCCATTGACAAACTCTAAGTGATCGATCTCTCCTAACATCGAGATAAACGGAGAATGTGTTGCGGCGACAACAGACCGTCCCTCCGCGGGTTGGTCCCGAATACAGCTGAATACCGCTTCTTCCGTCTCACGGTCCAGTCCCACCGTCGGCTCATCGAGAAGCAGCACCTGGGGTTCCATGAGAAGTACTCGGGCGAGACAGAGACGCTGCTTTTCTCCGCCGGAGAAGGACTCCGGGGAACTATCGAGTTCGGCATCCAGCTGTACCGCTTCAAGGATGTTCCTGATTCGGTCGTCATTTACCGCCGGCATAAGCGCGTATTGCCGGCCGGCAATGGCTTCATCGCGAACGGAACCTCCGAAGAGTACCGGCTGTTGGGGGAGCATAACAACCTCCCGCCGAAGAGAGACCGGGTTGACCTCGCTGAGACTCCGCCCCCTATAAGAGACGCTCCCGCTGGAAGGGATGGTCATTCGATTAAGCATACGAAGCAAGGTGGATTTACCGCTTCCGCTTCGCCCCCGCACCAGCGTGGTCCGTTCCGCGCGGACCCGCGCCGTGGCCGAGAAAATGGAAAGGAAAGTCACCTCTTTAAGTTCGAACAGCGGCGCCGTTACAGGGCCGATTTTTGTTTCGTCCATATGGCGGTACTCCTTACATTACCTCATCAACAAGCTCGGCTATACGCTCACGGGCCTTCATGAGCATATCCTCCCCCAACGCGGTCCCTCGGTAGTACCGGCGCACCTTACCGTGGACATTTCTTTTCTCTGACCTTAATAGACCGTCCCTCTCTAAGGCGTGAAGGATCGGATAAATCGTGCCATAGGACAGCGCATAGCCATGTCTGGACAATTCGTGCACAAGATAGCTGCCGTATACCTCCTCATTGCAGGCGTGGTACAGAATATGCACCCTCACAAAGGCGAGAAACAATGACCGTTCAATATTCGTATCCATTGAGCATCCTCTTGCCCATCATCATATATCGATATACGATATCTCTTTGCGATATCGAATATCGATATAAATAGTATACTATGTGCCTCGCGATCCGGTCAATAGGGATTAGCAACTTTTGTGTATACGGTTACCGCTGCACTCAGTTGAAAAGCTCTAAGTTCCGTTTCTACGGATCGAAGACGGCCCGCAATATTAGTGCATTTAAAAAGCACTTTTTTACATAAAAGGATAATAATCCACAAGGCCATTGCACGCTTGTACGATATAATAGATTGTTTAGTCGTAGTCTTTAATCAAAAGAGGAGCAAAATAGTATGCCGGAGAAAAAACGATGAAAGAGAAAACGATCGCCTCTTTCGCCATAAGAACTGTACTCAATGACGATTTGCTCGACCAACATCTACTCCGTGCCGACGAAAACAACCATCCCGCGGGAAGCGCTGGCGGAAATGCGGCGGGGAGCGGGATTTCTCTACGCCTCCATCGGTTATTCTCTGCTCCTTCCGAAAAAAGAAAAAAAGGATAAGACTGAATGAGCAACAACAATCCATCTTTCGATGCCTATCGGATGCCGTTTAAAAAGGGTTACGTTCAGGTCTATACAGGGGACGGTAAAGGGAAAACAACCGCGGCTATTGGACTCGCCCTTAGGGCGGCAGGGGCCGGACTCAACGTCTTTATCGGACAGTTTATCAAGTCAGGCAAATACAGTGAAATAAAAGCGCTGGAACGTTTTTCCGGTTCCATCACCTGCAGGCAGTTTGGCAAGGGATGCTGGATCAGAGGCAAACCGTCCGAAGAAGACGGCCGCCTCGCTCGGGAGGGTTTCGAGGAGGTCCGAAAGATCGTGCAAAACGGGGAGTATGATGTCGTCGTTCTTGACGAGGCTGATGTTGCCGTGCTATTCGGTCTGTTCGGGGTCGAAGAGCTCCTTGCCCTTATCGACATGAAACCCGAGAAGATGGAACTGGTTTTTACCGGACGCCGCGCCGATCCCCGCCTTATCGAACGAGCCGATTTGGTTACCGAAATGCGGGAAGTGAAGCACTACTACCAAAAAGGCGTGATCGCCCGCAAAGGAATCGAGAGTTAATGGTTTACCCGATCGAATTAAAATCGCATCTGATCCGGATCATTAAAATCTATCCACATAGAATTTTCCTTAAACTGGTGAAGCAGCCAGGTCGTTTTACCCGTCCCCCTTGGGCCGGAAAGAAAAAAACTTTCGTTTTCAGGTGGCGAGAAAAAACGTAAATACTTATAATATATACAATTGTTATTTTTGCAATTACCGTAAACTACTATTTTGAAAGAGGCTCGCTTGTGATACAATGGTAACCGGAGAAAAAATTGAAAAAGAGATCGACACCGAGATCATACCGATACGAGCTATTCATTTTCTGCTTTTCCTGTGCCGTTCTTTGTTTGTGTACCTGTGCTACCGTGAAAAACGAATCCGGCATGGTTGCAACATTTGAAAAGGAAGGGGCCGCGGTCCCATCCTCCTACTTTTTATTGAAAGGCAATTCGGATGAGTATATCAACAATATCGATTTTAAACGATACGCCTCATTGCTCGGTTCGAAACTGGAAGAGAAAGGGTGGGACCAAACCGGATACTCGAAAGCGAAGGTGTTTCTCTTCCTCGATTACGGAATCGACACCTTTTATGAAAGGGAAACCACTATCAAACCAAAATACAACGAAGAGACGGGCGTAACCGAATGGGTCCATCCCGGTAGAACGGTAAACAGCATGCCGTTTCTTCGATTGACTGCCGTCAGTGCAAAAGACTATAGAGCGAAACAAGAAGAGTACGTCCGATGGGAACTGCTGGTAAAGCACACTACCGAAAAAGAACCTTCTCCTCCGGCGATAAAACGGATGATCAATGTCGGCTGCCGGCTGCTCAAGTAAGCCGGTATTTTTTACCCGTCATCCGGGAACCCGAAGGGAAAATACCGTCATTCGAGCTTCCGGTAGTAGTACAATTCATGGTTCGGGAGCAGCTCCGGATGTAGGATTTTTACCAGGTCCGCTAATATGACTTGCGGATTGACCACACCGGACTCCCAAAAATCGTTTCCTCCCTCTTCACGGACCCGTTTGTTATTAGAATATACTCTCCCAGTTTTATACGCCTTGAAATTTGAAAGACGTTCGTCACTCTCGATTAAATCGTCCAAACTGTCGATGCCCCATCCCGCGTTAAGCCACACATCACCATTGTCCGCTTTGTAGAATACCGTCTCAAACGAGAGGGCAAGGCTGCCGGTAGCGAGCGTCTCTTTCCAGATATAGTCGGCACCTGCATCCGCAAACAGGGCCGCAAAATGGCTTTTTCCGCCCGGGACGTACCAGGTCCCTTGCCATGGGGTATTTGCGAAAACGGTCGGTCTCGTATCCGTTTTCATGGCGGCATCACGAATAGTTGTATACTGCTTTTCTATTGTATCAAAGATGGTCTTCGCCTTTTCTTCGTGATTAAAAAAGGCGGCGATAAACTTGATCCACTCCGCCCTCCCGAGAGGTGTTGCCTCATTCCAATCACTGTTAATTACGACGGGAAGGTTCACCTCCGCCATCTTCGGATGCACATCATATTCATTACCCATGGCCGAGGTCATGATACAGTCGGGTTCCATCTCCAGAAGCAGCTCGATATTAGGCCGGTTCTCAGCTGCAACTTCCAAGACCTGATACGAATCGACTCGATTGCGGATCTCTTGATTGTAGATATTTTCCCTGTCGTCGATACCGGATATCTTCGCCAATTCACCCAGCAGAGAGAGACACCCTATATAGGTGCTGCTTAAAGAGACGAACGATTGTACCGGTACCTCGATTACAAGAGCGTCCGGATACCCGTTAGGAACGGGGAATCCACGCTGTACCAGAATGTAAGAAAACGCTTCCACAGCACCGGGGTACGGCTTTAATACCCGGACCAGCTTGTACGTGTTGTGATACTCAATCGTAAACCCTTCCGCGTACCGGACCTCCGTCGTCGTCGCGAATCGGTTCTCAAATTGATCATCCGTTGTAGCGGTGGAAGTCTCAACATCCTCTTGAAATGGAGCTTCTTCCGAAGGTCCATCGGAATTCCCATCGTTTGTCTGTCCTTCCTGTTTCTCGCTCTTTCCGCCGGCACAAACGAACGATGCGGCAAGAAAAAACAACAACCAGACTATTGTTACCCTGAAAATCTTTTTTTTCATATCATGTAACCTCTTCACTTCTTGACCTTTTATTCGATTATTCCTATAACCCAAACTATGATCGAACTATTCTTGAAAGGCGGACCGATTATGTATCCGCTCCTCGCGTTCTCGGTGCTCTCCATCGCGATCATCATCGAACGCGGTATTTTTATCGGAAGGGCACACATTCCCCAAAACAAATTAAACCGGGCACTCGACCATATTAAAAACGGCCGCAATTCCTCCGCTCTCGAACTATACAGCTCGCTGCGCGGTCCTGCGGCTTCGCTGGGACATAGTATG
>CAZJBZ010000359.1:0-4652 GCA_964543975.1 uncultured Spirochaetales bacterium | reverse complement strand
TATCATAATGCAGGTGCCGCATTCTTTTTATATGAAGTATATGAACACAACTGTAATTTTTACAATTACCATAAACCACTATTTTGAGAGAGGTTCAGGAGACTATGTTTTTAAGAAAGGATAGCTCGGTACAATTACGGGTCCGCACTTATAGACTGATGCTGCTGCCTGCTTTGATTGTCATGATTGTCATTGTCATTTTCCCTCTCGTTTATCTCGGCCAAGCAAGTCTCCAAAAATGGGAACTCACCGATCCGCTGGGTAAAAAATTTAACGGGTTTAACAATTATATCAAAATAGCTCATGACGATCAGTTTTATCATTCACTTTCCGTAACCGCAATATTTGTTCTCGGGGCCGTCGCAGGACAGATCGTATTGGCTCTTGCTTTATCAGAGATATTGAGTGTTAAGTTCAAAGGGCGAAATACCTTGCAAAGTGTTCTTATCCTTCCAATGGTGATAGCTCCAATAATTGTCGGTGTTATCTGGAAGATGCTTTATAATCCAAACCTCGGTGTCATAAACTATTTTCTTAATGTTGTTTTCGGGTTTAAAGTATCTTGGCTCGGTAACGGACCGACCGCACTCATGAGTCTGGTCATTGTAGATATATGGCAATGGACTCCGTTTGTGCTGATTATGTTTCTAGCTAGTTATTCCGCCGTTCCTGTTGAGTTGTATGAATCCGCGGATGTCGATGGAGCAAACCGTTGGCAAAAATTTGCATTCATTACTTTTCCAATGATTCTTCCTATGATCGTCTTTGCCACATTGTTTAGAATGACGGAAGCATTCAAGATTTTTCCGAAAATTTTTATTATGACGATGGGAGGGCCAGGGTTTGCAACCGAAACTCTAAATTTCTACACCTATCGCCAGGCATTTACCTATACCAATATCGGTTATTCTTCGGCGTTAGGCATGGCGATGTTCATCTTGTCTATGGTATTAATTGGGATATTATTTAGCGTTATAAAACGCATTACAAGGATGGAGAGTTAATCTATGCGTGATAAATCTTCTTTCATTGTAAAGAGATCGATTTTCTATTTATTAGTAATCGTAATAGCTTTCGTAACCGTTTTTCCGCTTTACTATTTTATTACCGTTGCTTTAAAAACTGAAGTTGAAGCGTTGACCCTTCCGCCAAAACTGTTTTTTTTTAAACCGACTTCTACTAATTTTACAAAACTATTTCAGGAACAGCCGTTTCAAAAATACATTATCAACAGTATCATCGTTAGCATCGGTACGGTGGGCTTCGGATTGTTTCTTGGTGTTCCCGCCGGATACGCGATATCAAGACTCAAAATGCGATTTAAAAGTGGATTGCTGTTTAGTGTATTGGCAATGCGTATGATCCCCCCTATCTGTCTTGCTTTGCCTTTTTTTCTTTTGTTCAATGAGGTAGGTTTGCTCGACAAAAGGATAGGAATTGTCCTTGTGTATTTAACTTTTTCACTTCCCTTAATAATTTGGATGATGAAGACGTTTTTTGATGATGTGCCTTTATCATTGGAAGAGGCGTCGCTAGTTGATGGGGCTTCTCCGTTTCAAACATTTTACAAGATTGTTTTACCTGTCGTTAAGCAGGGGGTGATAACGTGTGGCGTTTTGGTCTGGGTTCTTTCTTGGAATGAGTTTCTCTATGCGATGATACTTACCAGAAGGGTTGCAAGGACCGCAACGGTAGGAATTAATTCTTTCTTACGATTTCAGGATCTCAATTGGGGTACTATAGCGGCCGGTTCTGTAACGGTTATGGTACCGGTTATTATTATAGCGTTTCTCATGAGAACGTATCTAATAAAAGGGTGGACTATGGGAGCAATAAAAGGGTGACCGAGGCACTTGCAATTATCTTTATCGATTTAAAAAGAATAGGAGAATGAGGATGAAAGAAAGACCGAATATAGTTTGGTATTGCACCGATCAGCAGCGATTTGACACTATCCGTGCTCTAGGTAACTCTTATATCAATACGCCTAATTTGGATCGTTTCTGTGATACAGGAGTTGCTTTTTTAAACGCGTACACTCAAGCGCCGATTTGTACCCCGAGTAGAGCGTCGTTCTTAACGGGAAGATATCCGGCTGCTCACCATGTACAACGAAACGGAAACGATTATTTTCCCCCGAATGAGGTACTGGTCACCAAACTCTTAGCTGATGCAGGATATGATTGCGGGTTGGTGGGAAAGTTGCACCTTTCCCGTTCGGAAGGAAGAGTAGAAAGGCGGCCGCAGGATGACGGGTATCGGTTTTTTCAATGGAGTCATCACCCTTATCCGGACTGGCCTGAAGGGAATGCATATAATGAGTGGTTAACAAATGAAAAGAACGTAAACCCCGAGGAACTGTATAAGGATGTTGTAGGGCAATATTATGGAGCGGGTGTTTCTGAAGAATACCATCAAACAACGTGGTGCACGGAGATGGCTATGCGCTTCATTCAAGAACGGAGAGAAGGTCCCTGGATGATGAGTATTAATCCTTTCGATCCTCATCCACAATTTGATCCGCCTCGGGAATATCTAGATCATTACAACCCTGAAGACACTCCTTTTCCATTATTCCGTGAAAGTGATATTGAAAGGCAGAAACAATTCTATAATATTGATCAACAATCTATTGAAGCCGTCAATCCTTATTCAGACAAAAAAAACGCGGTCTTAAAGGCCAAAGAGCTTTATAACGATGAAAATATAGATTACCATTCCGTTCCCCCGACGAATTACGACTCCCGTAAAATAAAAGCTGCCTATTTTGCCATGATTGAATTAATTGATCATCAATTTGGAAGATTGATCGATTTTCTTGAATCATCCGGACAATTAGACAATACTATTATTATTTTTATGAGCGATCACGGAGAACTGTTAGGAGATCATGGTCTCCTCTATAAAGGATGCAGGTTTTTTGAATCTCTTGTACATGTTCCATTGATAATTTCTTGCCCTGATAGGTTTCGAAAGAAACTGAAGAGTTCCGCGTTGGTAGAGTTGGTTGACATTGCTCCTACTCTTTTGGATGAAGCCGGTTTAGATATTCCTTACTATATGCAGGGGAAATCTCTTTCCTCTATTTTGAGGGGAAAAGTCTCTCCCGAAAAACATAAAGACTATGTGGTTAGTGAATATTGGGATGCCGCGCAAATGCTCGATAATAAAGCCTCACACGGAAGTATGTATTTCGACGGCCGATATAAAAGCATCGTGTATCATACTGATAACATCGGCGAACTGTTCGATCTTAGGAATGATCCTGGGGAGTTTGATAATTTATGGAACAATGCTTCTTATAGCGAATTAAAGCAGCAGATGATCCTTAAACATTTCAATGCGCTTATGCAGACAACAGGAACCGGTGTTTTTCGTTCCGCCGCGTATTGAAGTTTATTCAAGGAGCAGAGAAAGGATAGAGTATGAAACGACCAGATTCTCTAGAAAAAGCGATTGAGAAATATAAGCAATTACAATCTACCCCGAAAAATAAAAAGAACCACACCCTCTGGAAAGAGGTCAACGTATCGAATATGCCCCGGGAACGTCTTGTCCCGGCACAGAGTAAAGAAATAGATGCTGTCCCGTTCACAGTCGAACTCGAAATAGATATGTGGGCCGCTTTTTTTAAGTTCGATGTTGAGCAATTCTATAAGGACGCCTCAACATACTTCGAGTATTTGCTGCGGACCCTCCTCTATAAATTCACCGAATTTGATGATAATACGCCCTTAACCGATGAACTGCCTATGTGGTTTGGGGCTGTGTTTGAATCCAGTCTTTATGGGGCCGAACCGGTTTTTAAATCCGATCAGGCCCCTTGGATTGCCCGTGAGCATCCATTGAAGGAGTATGATGATCTGCATTCTCTGCAAAAACCTGATTTTTTCAAGAGCGGTCTCATGCCCCTTACACATAGGATGTATGAGGAGCTTATAGACCTCGCAAGAGATGATTTTACGATTACTCTACCTCAATTGTTCAGAAGTCCGTATGGACTTGCCGACCATCTTCGAGGAACCTCCGAACTACTCATGGACCTTTATCTGAATCCGAAATTTGTTCACGAGCTCATGCGTTTTTTAACTGATACTCACAAAAATTGGTATGAAGAGAAAGAAAAGTATTTCGATGTTCCTCGTGAGCAGGGTGTATTGGCCGGCGATGAAATCGGTTCAACCTCCATTTCTCCTGAAATGTATGAGGAGTTTATTCTTCCGTATGAAAATGAATTGAGTGATTTCCATAATGGGATAATTTATTGGCACAGTTGCGCCGACACTACAAAATTGGTAAGTAATATCGGAAAAATTAATAATCTGCAATGTTTTCATGTAGGACCGTGGACTGATGTCTCCGCTTCCCGAAAAGGAATGCCTGACGGAGTGGCATTCGAAGTTTGTCTTATGCCCACTGAAGATGTCTATTTTCAGGAAAAAGACGGAATGCAAAAAAAGCTCAGACAAATAAAACAAGAGCTGGACGGTACCGCTTACACCGTGCGTGCGGATGCTTTTCAGAAGGTTACGAGCCTGGAAAAAGATATGAAAAAAATTCATCTCTGGTCCGAAACAGCTCAGGAAGTTTTATAAACTCAGCTAATATCTTTATTTCATTACGCATCTCCCAGGCGCTCAACATCTCCCATT
>CAZJBZ010000358.1:0-4656 GCA_964543975.1 uncultured Spirochaetales bacterium | reverse complement strand
TGGTTCGGATTGGTATAGCCTACGTTTTTTATCGCGCAGGATATTCGAATGGTCCGGTCCGGTGAAAAATGGTCTTCCCAGGGAAAGGAACGGGCATGGTTATAGAGGTCGTCGCCGTTTTCGGCCGTTGTAGTCTCTAAAAGGAGAAAAACCCTGTTAGCAACTCTGGAACGGATGCACGCCCGATAACCCAGTGAAAGAGGGCCTTCCCCGAAGACCCCTTTCACCGTGGGGGTAAGGGAGGAAAAGCCCATCTCTTTCAGTTCATTCAGGAGGAGATCTTCGGTGTGGGGTGGACAGGAGGTAAAAAAGTGGAGCGGATTGTTCATGGCTTCACTCTACAGGGAACTCCTGCACATCGTCTATCGCCACTTTTGTTAAATTATGAAAAAAAAAGAGTGGAAAGCTTGAAAACTGCTGTAATAAGAGATAGATTTTTAGTTGCAAAATTAGTAAAGAAGGAGTAATTGATGAAAAGAATAGCAATTTTGCTTATCGCATTTGTAGTTGCTTTTGCATTGTTTTCTTGCGCCGGCGGACCAAAAACGGCGGAAAAGTCTGCTGAGGAAGAGAAGAAGAGTGAAGAAGGGCCCGGTATTCCTGAGGACATACCCGATTGGTATCTGATGCCCCCGGTTGCGGATGACGCGTTTTACGGAGTAGGTTCCGCGAAAATGTCCAAGCTCGATACTTCGAGGAAGATGGCCATTGCAAGGGCGCGTGAAGACATTGCTTTCCAGATGAAAGCGTCCATCAAGGCCGCGATTACCGACTATGCTCAGGAAGCGGGAGTTGACGGAGGAAACCAGGTTATTAACTTTGTCGAAACCGTATCAAAGCAGGTAACCGACGCAACGTTAGTGGGTGCGAAAACGGAAAAAGTAGAAGCCGGCGCGGACGGAACGGTCTACGCGCTTGTTTCCTATCCGTTGAACGCGTTCAAGGATACCGCCGCACAGGAGTTTGCACGAAATGAAGACGCGGCATTCGCCGAATTCAAGGCCCAGCAGGCCCTGGAACGACTTAATTCCGAATTGGAGAACAATCCTCCTAAGGCGGGACAGGCTACAGAATAATAGCCATGCGGCTTTTCTTTTTAATCATCGCTTTTTTCCTCCTTTTATCCGGTTGCTCCGGAAGTCCGAGGGCTGTGGAAGGGGGGAACGGCAGATTATCGGAGGCCGAGACCGGAGCTCGGGATGGGGAGCGAGAGGGAATGATCCGTGGTGATGAGATGATGTGGAACACACTCCCTCATAATTCTCATCTTGTCTTTTTTGCCGCCTCAAACCGACTCATGGACCGTGAGGAGGAAACCGAAGCCGCTCTGGAAAACGCTTCCGAACAGGCGGCAAAATGCTTCGGTCTCATCGGAGAGGCCCGTTTTTTGAAGCAGCGGAAAGCCGGGGGGATCGGTTATCTGCAGGATATCCGGGTAGAGTATGATGAACGTTCGGCACACGCCCTCCTGGATGATCTGGATATTACCTCCGAATACAGGGACAACAGAAACACCTATATACGGGCCGAACTGCCTCTAACGGCGCCTATTGAAAACACGTATACGCTGGAAAAGGATGATAACGGCAGACCGCTCTGGATCGATACTCCTCCCGCAATTTCCGGTTACTTAGTAGGGGTGGGAGTGGCGCAGAGAAAACGTGCTTTTATCGACAGCATCAATGCGGCGGATGAGAAAGCATTGGAAGAACTTCTGAAACAGGTGTCTACCACCATTCGGACCATTCATTCCAGACACACAATAGAGAATGTGGGCACTATTCACGACACGACCAGTCTGGAAACGGCCAAGGCGCATTTGACGGGATTCTATGTACTCTCCCGTTATCGGGAAGGTAATTACTATTACACGTTGGCTGTCGCACGAAAGCGGCAAAACGATTGACGGGACCTATGCGTTATTCCTATATCTGCTCCCAATGCGGAAAACGGTTTGAAATATCGCCGGAGTACCTTCTTTGTCCCGACTGCGCCCAAGAGCAGCAACCGGACAAACCGCTTTGTGGAATTTTAGAAGTGGCGTATGACGGGAAACTTCCCGACCGTTTCGAAAGTTACGATCTTCTCTGTGTCGAAAAGAGGTTTTTTCCGCCTATTCCGGTGGGAAACACACCGCTTTGGGGGCCGGAACGACTCAGGAAACGGACAGGATTTCCCCGGCTCTATTTAAAGGACGACACAGTGAATCCCACCGGCTCTTTGAAGGACAGGGCCTCCTTTTTGGTAGCGGCATTTGCCGTACGGCACGGAATAAAGCGAATTGTTGTCGCGTCAACGGGAAACGCGGCCTCTTCGATGGCCGGAGTTGGAGCGGCCGCGGGGCTGGCGGTCACCATTTTTCTCCCCGAATCCGCCCCGAAGGCAAAACGTGCACAGGCGTTTCAATACGGGGCCGATATCCGCAGGATTTCCGGGACATACGATAAAGCGTATGAAGAGTCCCTTTCCTTAGCCGGGCAGCCTCAGGTCCTAAGCCGCAATACGGCATACAACCCGCTCACCATTGAAGGAAAAAAAACAGTCGCTTTGGAAATGGTCCTTCAATTACGCGCGATCGAACCCGCTCGGGCGTTTCCCCATCATATTTTCGTACCCACTGGCGACGGTGTTATTCTCAGCGGGGTCTACAAAGGGCTCCAAGATCTATTGCAGTTTGGAATAATTGATGAAATGCCGCATATCGTTGTAGTACAGGCTGAAGGTAGCTGCGCGATCACGCGGGCCCTCTCCTCCGGTGATTTCTCTGCTCCTGTCGATTCGGATACCATGGCGGATTCAATTTCGGTCGATGTACCGAAAGCCGGTTACTACGCTCTCGATAAACTGCGTCGGTATAACGGAACGTGTGTGACCGTTTCCGATGAGGCGATCCTTTCCGCCCAGAAAGAACTCTCTTCGATGTCCGGTCTTTTTGCCGAGCCGGCGGCGGCCGCCTCGTATGCCGGTTTTTTAGCGTTCAAGAAAGAGCTCCCTCGCGGCGAATCGGTGGTGCTTCTTATTACCGGCAACGGATTAAAGGATGTCGACGCGGCCCTGCGTTTACACGAAATGTGTGTATGAAACGGGACATTGCCGTCAATCACACCAAATGCAATCCCAAGCCGGATAGTGAACACTGTTCGAGCAGCGAACCTCTCCCGTCGGACAGCAGGAGGGACGGAGCGTGAACGAACTGTTGTGGTTTCTCATGCTTATCGGCAATTTTGCTCTCATTCTCCTGAGCTATCGTCTTTTCGGAAAACTTGGTCTCTACATTTTTATACCGATAGCGGTGATTGTCGCAAACATACAGGTGGTAAAGACGGTTGAACTTTTCGGTTTTACGACGACGCTTGGTAACATAGTCTACGCTTCCTCATTTCTAGTCACCGATATTCTTTCCGAAAATTATGGCAAAAAGGAGGCGAAGACCGCCGTCTATATCGGATTTTTCGCCCTTCTCGCCGCCACCGGGTTAATGAATTTAGCTCTTCTCTTCGAACCGGCTGAATCCGATTTTGCTCAGCCCGCATTACAGACAATTTTCAGCCTGCTGCCGCGGATTGCCGGTGCAAGTCTCGCGGCATATCTTTTCTCTCAGCTCCACGATGTGTGGGCATTCCACCTTTGGAAGAAGCTGTACCCCCAGCTCCGTTTTTTATGGCTGCGAAATTGTGCCAGTACCGCGGTCAGTCAGGCCATCGATACGGTGATCTTCACTTTTTTAGCGTTTTTAGGGCAGTTCTCTCTGCCCGTTGTCGTAGAAATCCTCTGGACAACCTATCTCATGAAACTTGTCGTCGCCGTCTGCGATACCCCTTTTGTCTATATCGCTCGGCATTGGAAGAAAAAGACCATCGTTATTGAGTAGGACGGCTCCTCTCCGCGATGATGACACCCGGATACCCATTTGCCCTCTCTTGCAACTTTTTGTTATATTGTATGAACGGTAAAAAAAACGATGGAACAGCACAATCATGATCATCACCGTTCGGTGAGAAATAGTAAAACCGCCTTTTTTTTGAATGTCGGTTTTACGATCGTTGAGTTGATCGGCGGAATTCTCACCAACAGCCTCGCGGTCCTCTCGGACGTGATCCATGATTTAGGGGACAGTGTTTCATTGGGTATCTCATGGAGGCTGGAAAAGGTTTCTACGCGGGGAATGTTTCTCCTTGCCCTCGTCGGTGTTGCGGTAAACGGCATTGCCGTCTTGAAGCTGAAATCTGGAGAAAAAATCCATGAGCGGGTAGTCATGCTTCACCTTTTAGAAGACGCCGTAGGCTGGGTGGCCGTTCTCATTGCAGGCATTATCATCCATTTTACCGGTTTTTTCTTTCTTGATCCTCTGCTTTCACTCTCGATTTCCGTTTTTGTGCTGGTGAAGGTGGTCGGAAAATTACGGCAGTCCCTTCGTATTTTTCTCCAATCGGTTCCGGATGAACTGCATGAGCACAATTTAGAAAGAGACCTTGCAAAGATTGATGATGTGATTGACGTTCATGATGTTCATCTTTGGTCACTGGACGGCAACTACAATATCCGCACTGTCCATATCGTTGTTTCCGACGGGACAACGTTGGAGAAGATACGAGAGATAAAAAAGAAAGTCCGTGAGCACATGGACGGAATGAACCGTGTCCTTATAAAGAGTGT
>CAZJBZ010000357.1:0-4662 GCA_964543975.1 uncultured Spirochaetales bacterium | reverse complement strand
TGCCATAACGGCAAAACAATAGCACAGATGCGTCAACCGTTGCTATAGGGAATTTACAACAATGTGTTATCGGAAATTATTCTGTTTCAATTCTTCTTCCAAATCGGACAGGAACTCTTCAGCCCCCTCAGGAGGTGTTGTTACCAGGCTGATGACAACGAAAAGGAGAGTTGTAATTCCTATCCCCCACACCGGAGGCCACCACCCGAGAGGATAGAAGTTGGTCAGATACATGACTGCGGTCAGAACACCACCGATAATCATCGAAACAACGGCCCCGGACGCGCTGGCCCGCTTCCAGAAAAACGCCGCAATGATAGTCGGCGCCATTACCAGCAGCCCCCCCGAAGCCATACTGGAGAGGACAGTAATCAGACCGGGGCGAAAATAGGCGAACAGGATACAAAAGCCCAAGAGAGCCATCATGGAAATTCTGCCGATCCAGGTTTCGGTCTGTTCGGATATCTCCGGTTTAATATGTTTTACCACATCCCGTGAGAAGAGCGAACTCAACGTTAAAATAATCGAGCCCAGGGTTGAGGTGGCGGCCGCGAAAATACCTACAAAGATGATCAATCCGAGAATTGTCGGCACCTTGGTCAACAATTGAGGCATGGCCTGGTCCGGGTTCTCGAGACCGGGGATGATGTTCGCCGCTTGAAATCCGAACAGGGTGCTGATAATCGTGTAGAGAAAACCGAATATGGCGAAATAGATTATCATCCTTCGAAGATTGATTACCTTGTCGGGAACATACATCCTCTGCGAAACCTGAGGGTTGGTGAGAGCAAAAAAGGCCCACGGAAGGCTCAAGCCGATAAATAACTTCGGGTCCCAGGTCAGCTTCAGTAAATCCGCGTTTTCTTCAGTTATGGTAAAAACGAACTCTCCCGGAGAACCGAAAAAGTGAAAGGTAATGAAAAGCAGCGCGATAACCGAAGTAACGATCATGGTTATGCCCTGAAAAGCATCCGTCCATGCGACGGACCTCATTCCCGCCCACCAGGCGGCGAATCCGGAGAGAAAAGCCATGATCAACACTCCCGCCATAAAGGGGATTGCGCCTCCCGAAAGGCCTGACACCAGAAAACCGACCCCCATGAGCTGGACCGATGAATAAGGAATGAGCATGACGAAAGAGATGATCGCGGCAACCACCGCGACCCACTTGTTTTTATAACGATTACCGAGCAGTTCCGGCGGCGTAATAAACTCATGCCTGTTACCGACCAGCCAGAATCGGGGTCCAAAAACCAAGAGGAAGAGAACGGTAAAGATAAGGTAGCTCATCTCAAACCCGAGTGCCCCCACCCCGGAACGATAGGTCAGCCCTACCAGACCAACCAGCATGAACGCACTGTAGGTGGTGGCCGCGTAGGTCATCCCGGAGATAAACCCTTTTAACCGGCGACCTCCTATGAAGAACTCGGAGGCGCCTTTGCCCAGGCCTTTTCGCGCCAACCCGGCTATCCAGAGGGCGATACCGGTCCACACCAACATAGCGAGAATAACGTAGAGAGGCCTCATTACCGTTTCCTCCATTTTCTTGTATAGAAGATACCGAAAATAATGACGGCAAGCGTGAGAAGACACCAGAACAGATAGCTCGCTCCAAAACCGGCATTATCTTTTAATACCAAATAGGGAACCAATACATCGACAAGCACAAGTCCGATTGCCAAAAGCAAAAAATGGAAGCCTCTCATGTGTATACCCTCTTTCTCAGATATTCTCAACAGTATAGAAAAAATTGTAATTTATGCAATTATGGCCTACTCCTCTATTGCATGCTTGCATCGAGTGCGAAGATAATATCCTCACTTAATTCGGTTATTTGTTCCATTCGAGTATAATCCAATTTATCGGCATGATCGGTTACCTGATGATAATCGGAATGGAGCCCAGTAAAAAAATAAAGCACCGGTATGTCCCGTTTTTCAAAAGGATAGTAGTCGCTTAGCGCCCTCCGCCCCGTATTTTTATAACTCAAAGGAAGGAGATACGGTTCATTCAGCCTGTCCATGAACTCCCGCACACTTTCATCCAGCAGGCTGTTCAGACGAAAATGAAAAAGATCGATTGAATCATTCGGGTTTCGTCCTATCATATCAAAATTGAGCATGAAAACAAGTCGTTCTTCCGGGACCAAAGAGTATTGAAACAGTGCTTCCGAACCGAGAAGTCCCTCCTCCTCTCCCGAAAAAGTCATAAACAGGATGCTTCTTGTAACTTTCTCTCTGTTCAAAGAAAAAGCTTCGGCAAGCTCGAGCACCGCCGCGACCCCCGATCCGTTGTCGTCCGCTCCATTGTACACGGTATCCCCCTCTCCTTGAAACGAACCGAGATGGTCGTGATGCGCCCCGATAACGATCCACTCATTTCGTTTCTTTCCTTTTCCGGGCAGATACCCCGCAACATTGCGTGCATCAATTTTTTTTTCCGTACCGATTCGGTTGATACTCGCAGTGGCGTTTGGAAGCGGCAGCTCCATCTCCCTGGGCGGGACGCCTCCGTTGAGGCGTTTCTGGAGCTCCATCAACGAAACACCTGCCTCTTTTAAAAGAGTGGCTGCAATATTCTGTGATACATGAAGAGCTAAAAAATTTTCATGTACCGAGCCGTCGTCCCCTGCTCCTCCGCCTGTTTCCCTGGCAGCCGAGCCGCTGTCGTCCTCTTCTTCCACCGTATCATCATCAAGGCCATTCGCC
The DNA here is from genome assembly GCA_964543975.1 of uncultured Spirochaetales bacterium. Taxonomy (GTDB): domain Bacteria; phylum Spirochaetota; class Spirochaetia; order SPDA01; family CAZJBZ01; genus CAZJBZ01. The sequence continues at coordinate 1,954 of CAZJBZ010000357.1, read as the reverse complement.
GGCTGCTCCAACGAAGTTGAACGAGAAACCGACTCGGGCGGCTCCAACGATAAATCCGGCATGATCCGGAAATCTTCAGACCCCGTACGGTAAAGGGGGTCCGTTACCAAAACCATGCCCACCGCGCCGTGACGTTTTGCATTTTCGGCTTTCGTGGTGAAATAGGCATGTCGGGTATATTCTTCTCCGCTGAACGGCTGCTTGCCCTCTACGTGGGATGCGCTGTCGGTCGGTCTCGGTTCATGACGGAGGACAAACACAAACTTACCCTCGACATCGATCCCTTCATAATCATCGTATCCGAACTCAGGGGCAGTAATACCGTAACCGGCAAAAACCATTTCCGCTCTCTTCGTCCCGGTCCCGCTGAAATGGAACGGTTTAAAATCTTTTCCGATAACACCGATTTCCTCGGAATCAGCGTAAAGACGCGATGTTTCGGTATCGAAGCCGATTTCATAGAGCGTGTACTCGAGAAAAAAATCGTCCTCGTCCGGTATCGGCCTAAGACCGTACTCTGCAAATTGATCGGCAATGTACTCTTCGGCAAGGGCGATGGAAGGAGTGGCGGTCTCTCTACCGGCCAACACATCCGATGCAAGATAGACGACATGTTCCTGTAATTCCGAAGCGGTTATGTCCTGTTCGGGGGAATACTTCGAACAGGACATAACGAAAAAAACGAACAGCAGCGTTAAAAGAGTGTATCGCTCAATTACAGATCGACCCACACCGCGCCTTTGTCGCTCGATTCGACCGCGCCGTATATGAACTTCATCCCCCGCAGACCGTCATAGACGGTGGGGAACTTATACTCTTCGGGTTTCATCGGTTTACCGTCAATAGAGGCGCGAATCGCACGAGTCGCGTCGGCATAGATATTGCCGAATGCTTCAAGGTAGCCCTCCGGATGACCGGACGGGACTCTCGCTACTTCGTTAGCCATGTCCGACATGTAACCGGTGTTCCGGCCCAAAATTTGTTTCGGTTCTCCAAGTTTATACAGGTAAAGATAGTTGGGATTTTCCTGTTCCCAAACCACAGCCCCTTTCGAGCCATAGACGCGAATGGTAAGTCCGTTCTCTTCTCCCGGAGCAATCTGACTGATTGTCAGGAGCCCCTTTCCGCCGTTTTTCAAACGAAGCAGCGTGTTCACGTCTTCATCCAATTTTCTGCCTTCGGTAAAGGTGGTTTTATCCGCACAGATTTGGCTTACCTGTTCACCGGTCATATATTCTAAAAGATTAAAACAGTGGGTACCGATGTCACCGAGCGTACCGCCGATACCTGATTGGGCCGGGTCCACACGCCATGAAGCCTGTTTATCGCCCAACTTTTCCAGCGGTGAGGAGAGAAACTCTTGGAAATACTGTACAAGCACTTTCCGGACCGGACCCATCTCGCCTGAGGTGAACAGTTTGCGGGCGTGCCGCACTACCGAATTGCCGGTGTAGTTATGGGTAAGACAGAACACCTGTCCCGTTTTTTCGACGATTTTCACCAGCTCTTCCGCCTCTTCCAAGGTGTAGGTCATCGGTTTATCGCAAATGACATGGAAACCTGCCTCGAGAAACGTATTCGCCGGTCCGAAGTGCATCTTGTTCGGCGTAACAATGCTCACAAAATCGATCCGTTTATCTTCCGGCAGTTTGGCCTCTTTCTCGGCCATCTCTTCGTAGGTTTTGTAGCACCGGGCAGGATCGAGATAGAGCTCTTCTCCTGTTTTCTTGGTGTTTTCATAATCCCGTGAGAAACAGCCTGCCACCAGATCAATCTGACCGTCCATGGCTGCCGCGATTCGATGCACACCGCCTATGAACGCTCCCCGGCCCCCGCCGATCATTCCCATTCGTAATTTACGCTTCCAAGATTCCATATTTTTCCTCCATTGATTAATTATTATCGATTAATAATTGTTAAGGTACCCCAAGCATCTTACGATTGACTCCTTCAT
>CAZJBZ010000356.1:0-4726 GCA_964543975.1 uncultured Spirochaetales bacterium | reverse complement strand
TCCGTTCCCCTTCATCACTGTATTTCCGAGAGTGATCTGCCCGTCACCGGCCATGGCAACTATCTCGTGTTTAAACACCGCGACGATTGTTGTGCCTTCCATTTCAACATTCATGCCGGTTCTCCTTCACCGAATCCTTAATCACATCAGTTGCGCTGTTTTCAGCCGGCCTGCTAAACGGCCGCTCGTTCTTGGCGTGTGGATGGGCGTTTTTATATATCGTTTTGAGCCGATCAATTCCCATATGGGTATAGATTTGAGTTGTCGACAGTGAGGCGTGGCCAAGCATCTCCTGCACCGCCCGAATATCGGCACCCCGGTCAAGAACATGGGTGGCAAAAGTATGCCGTAAAGTATGAGGGCTTGCCTTTTTTGATGTTTTCAAGGTTTCACAATATTTGTTGATACTATTCCAAATCCCTCGGACCGAGATTCGGCTGCCGTGACTGTTCAAGACGAGAGCGTTATAAGCGTCGGAATCGCTCTTCTTTACCTTCATGTTCCTTAGGGGGATATAGGCCTTGAGCGCCGCGAACGCGTCTTCTCCGATAAAAACGTAGCGCTCTTTCCTGCCCTTGCCCCGGACCCGAATCATCCTTTTCTTAAAATCGATCGCCTTAATGTCGATGGAGACCAGCTCCGATACTCGACACCCGGTCGAGTAGAGAAGTTCCAGAACCACCTGATCACGTAATCCGAGATAGGTACCATCCGGAAGAGAAAGCAGTTCGTTCATTTCGCTCTCGAAAAAGAAATCGGGAAGATACCGTTCCTTCTTCAAACTTTTTAATCCCCGAAACGGATTGTCGGGACGAAGTTTGTAGGTCACTTGATAACCGAAATATCCCCTCAATGTTGAAATAATACGATTCACCGAAGAAACCGCCATACCCCGATTGGTTACTTCGGCGAGAAATCTTCGAGCAGTCTTGGTAGTAATCTCCGCCTCCGAAACCCCGAGGTCGTTTAGAAAATCGAGAAACAGGACAAGGTCGTTTCTGTACGCCTTAATCGTAGTGTCCGCGAGATTTCGGACACTTTTGCAGTAATTACAATACTGATCAAGCATATGCTTGTTTCTTCTCCTTACTCTTTGTTTCTTGTGCTTCATCTTCATGCATATGAAGAAAATCACAGTCGGGATTAACGCACTCCTTATACTCGCCTCTTTTTTTGTCATATTTTTCGACGAGAAACCAACCGCATTTCGGACAGTGGGTTGAAGACGGTTTAAAATGGGTCACAAAATCACACTCGGGATAGTTGGTACATCCGTAAAACTCCTTCCCCCGCCCCTTCTGTTTTCGTCGGGCGACGATTTTACCGTCACAGTTGGGTCTCGGACAATCCGCAAGAGGGATCGGTTTTGTATTTTTACATTCCGGAAATCCGGAACAGGCCAGAAAAAAGCCGTATCGGCCCAGCTTTTTTACCATATTTCTGCCGCATTTTTCACAGGCGAAGTCCGTTTCTTCATCCATGATCCCTTTAATACTATCCATCGTCTCCATCACATGGTCCACCTGCTCTTTGAACGGGCGGTAATACTCTTCAATGACTGCCCTCCAGTCCTCTTTATCCTCTTCAACCTCATCGAGTCTGTTCTCCATCTGCGCGGTAAAATTGACATCCAGCACATCGGGAAAGGAATCTATTAAAATATTATAGATTATTTTTCCCAGCGTTGTGGGCATGAGCTGGCGGTTCTTTCTTACCACATAATATCGATCCAACAGGACCGAAATTATGGGAGCGTACGTAGAGGGTCTGCCGATACCCTTTTCTTCAAGCGCTTTGACGATACTTGCATCGGTGTAACGGGCCGGACCGGAGGTGAAATGCTGTTCCGGTAGAAAATCAACCACATCAACCTCCATTCCCTCCTGTAAACCGGCGGGAAGTTGTTTCTGCTTCTCCTTTCCCGCTAGAAGCTTGAGTGCCGATTGAAACCCTTTCTTCACTATTTTCGTAGAACTGGTCCGGAAGACCCCCTCTCCCATTTCAAAATCTATACTGACCGTTTTGCTTACCGACGGGACCATCTGAGAAGAGACGAACCGTTCCCAAATAATCGAATAGAGCCTGAATTGATCTTTACTCAAATATTCTTTCATGGAATCGGGGCTGTTGCCGGTATATGTCGGCCGAATCGCTTCGTGCGCGTCCTGTGAACCTCGACCGCTGCTATACCCGTTCGGTTTATCAGGCAGTGTCTTAGGATATTTTTTATCTATATATGCCCTGACATCTTTTATCGCTTGATCGGATATTCGCACCGAATCGGTCCTCATGTAGGTGATAAGACCGACACGGCCGGAACCGATGTTGATGCCTTCATAGAGCTGCTGCGCTATCTGCATGGTCTTTCTCGAAGTAAAACCCAGCCTATTCGCCGCGGTCTGCTGCAGAGTAGAAGTTGTGAAAGGTGGTTTTGGTCTGTTCTGCTTTTCACTCTCCTTTACCGAAGCAACGGTACACTCCGTGCCTTTACATGCATCGATAATTTTGGAAACTTCGGTTTCACTCTTTATTTCAGGTTTTTTACCCTGATATTGGACCAATTGGGCCTGAAAATCAATTTTTCCATAATGTAAAAGGGTATCGATCGTCCAATACTCTTCGGGTATGAAGCTCTCAACCTCTCTTTCGCGCTCGCAAATGATCCTCAAGGCGACACTTTGCACTCTACCGGCACTCAATCCATTCTTAACTTTACTCCATAATAAAGGAGAAAGGTTATAACCAACCAACCTGTCCAAGACCCGCCTCGCTTTTTGGGCCTTAACCTTGCTTATATCGATTCCATCGGGGTGTTCCACCGCCTCACGGATTGCGTTTGGAGTTATCTCATTGAAAACAATTCTTTCTATCGAAACATTGGAATATTTATTTTCTATCGCGTTTTTAATGTGATACGCGATTGCTTCACCTTCACGGTCGTTATCAGATGCTAAAAAAACATGCCCGGCTTTCTTCGCCTTGCTTAAAAGTTCCTTTAAAATCTTCGCCTTTCCGCGAACGGTAATGTACTCAGGCTCAAACCGATTATCGATATCGATGGCCATCCTGGACTTCGGTAGATCGATCAAATGACCCATTGAAGCCTCGACCGCGTAACCGGGACCAAGATATCGCTCAATCGTCTTCGCTTTTGCCGGAGATTCAACAATCATCAAGGTGTGATCTTTTTTAGCCATTACTACCGCTCCTACAATACCCACCGTAACGTCTCGCGACACTCCCCATGAGTTCCATCTCTACAAGCCGCGCCATCATGGTGCCCGCTTCACCGGAACAGGATACTGCCGGGTTTCCGTATTGTTGCGATGCGTTGTTGTTTTTCACTTTTCGGTTCCAATCTTTCATAATTTCTTCAATTCCCTCTATTGCTGTTGCCCCTTCTTCGGATAAACGTCGTGTTCCTGCACCGACCCAGCCATTCATACCTTCGATGTGAACATACAAGTCACGACCCTGTTCCAATGCGTAATCCGCGGTAATCATTGCCCCCGATTTCTCGGGACACTGGACAATAACCGTGCCTCTGCACATTCCACTGATTATTCTATTCCGTTCCGGAAAATGGTACCGTAAAGGCGGGGTGCCCGGTGGATATTCACTTACAAGTGCGCCCTTCGCTTCCAAGATTCCCGCCGCAAGACGTCGATGTTCCTCAGGATAAATTCGGTCGATTCCCGACCCCAGTACGGCAACTGTTCTCCCTCCCGCTTTGAGGCAACCCGCATGCGCCGCGCCGTCTATTCCTCGGGCAAGCCCCGAAACAACGGGCAGATTTAATTCCGCGGCACGAAATCCTAACTGGAATGCCGCTTTTTTTCCGGAACCTGTCGGTTTTCGTGTGCCGACGATGCCTAAGTGGGCAATATCGTTTTCTGGCAGTCCCCCCCGTACAAAAAGTAGAAACGGACCGTTGTATAGTTCACGTAAGAGGACCGGATACGATGGCGACCAATAGTGTATAAGATCTATTCCGGCCGCTGCACAATAGCCGGCATCCTTCTCCGCTTCTAAAAGAAGTTGTTCCGGGGCCCAGGCGGCCCTTCTCAAAGACCTTTGAATAACGGCTTCAATATCCCGCCGTGTAAGCAATGAAAACTGCCTCTCAGACTCCACCACCTCGTTTAATAACAGCTTTTCTCTTGTTTTAAGAAATCCTGCTCTATGAACGGCTAACGGTATAATCATCCTACAGTTCTACCTCCCTTTCCAGAATACGTTCTTTATTCTCCCGCGCCTGTTGTTTGATCTCCGCGGAATTCGTTGTCTTTATAATTCTATCGTAGAGATCGACCGCTTCCTTTGTTCGTCCGGTCTCAAGAGATACTCTTGCCAAAAGAAACATCGCGTCCACATTTTTGGTCTCAATTGAGAGAATTTTATCGAGGTACGGTCCAGCATCCACGGTTCTATTCATTTCAAAAATATATAAAATCGACAACCCGTAGAGGGCGTTTATATAGCGTGAATCTAAGTCCAAAGCCCTAAGATAATATTGTTCCGCCTCATTAAGCAAATTTTCCCGTTCTTTCTGCCGGTTTACCTTCGCTTTGGCCATTCGGGCGGAACTGATCCCGGCAAGATAGAAGAGTATCTTGTTTTCCGGATATATATCGATCGCCTTTCGAAGATTTTCCAAGGCAAGTCCATACATATCATGATCGATATACTCAACCGCCAACATCTTATAATACACCCCAAGTTGGCC
>CAZJBZ010000355.1:0-4748 GCA_964543975.1 uncultured Spirochaetales bacterium | reverse complement strand
CGAGAATTCATGGGAAAGCAAACAAAATGTCCGTAGGTAATGTCGAGAGAATTGTCGCCAAATACTCGGCCGAAGCCCGCAAAGTTAACTCAATGGTCCCTCAGCGGGTGTCACCACATATGCTTCGTCATACAAGGGCGACTCATCTTCTTAGAGCAAAAATGCCTCTGCCATTAATCGGCCGGTTCCTTGGTCATGTGAACCTTGAGACTACCAATATTTACGCTGCCTGTGATGTTACCCTGCTTCGTGAAGCTATTGAAAATGTCGAACAATCGGAAACAAATATGCAGGAAGAATCAATTTGGGAAGAAAATGATGATTTACTGACAAAGCTCTGCGGGCTGTGAATATTATTCGCATGTTTTGGTACATAACCCTCTGTTTAATCCTGCTCCTGACGGTAATTACCAAAAACATGCGAAATATAGGAAATATGGTAATAACACATTTCCTTTCTCGTGGCCTGACTCTGGATTGCAGAAACGCACCGAGAAACGGTAATGGGCCTTCATGCGTTCAAAAAGCTTTGCCTCATGGATGACATCTCCAATCCTGCGCCCTACACCGGTGGTGTTGTCGAAGACGATGGTCGTCGATATTCCGCCGATGTATTCAAAGATATCCTTTATCCCCTGGCAGACACACTCGGTCGTCTCTCCTCCTTCAGCCACGAGTCGATTGTGGTCTTAAACGAATCGAACCTGGACGGTCGAATGATTTTTTCAGGCGCTTTTTGGCGAGATATCTTCCCGGGCAAGGTATTTGCGGGTAGTTTTCTCATCAATTTCCAATTCTCTCGAAATCTTAGCCACCGACCATCCCTCTTGGAACAGATTACTGATACGATTAATTTGGGACATGTTAAGCACTTCTCCTTTCTCGCATGTTGTGATGCGATTAAGGATATGATTTTGAGGGGACAGTGTCTTAACTGTCCCTGGTTTTTCCCGGGAATTTTAGTTTAGCATAAACATGCGTCTGTAAATCATACGGCGAGACCTACCGCGACGACTTTCATCGCAAGGGTAACGACGAAAGGAATCATCTTTAATTTTGCCACGGCGAAACCGTTAAATAAGCCTAACCCGAGGGATACCGCCAGGATAATGAGGATACCTGTAACGGTATTATCGGTCCGGACCATATACATCGCCCCAAGGACCGACGACATTGCCATTATAGAAGGCCGGGACAGGTCAATTCCCCCTGTTATTAATACAAATGTCAATCCGATTGCCATAATGCCGATTGGACTTGTTTGCACTATTATATTAAATAGGTTTCGCACCGTAAAAAACCGGGGTACGAAAAGCCATATAAGAATTATACCGACGGCAAATAGAGAAATAAAAACAATCCGCTGGGTGGTGAAAAAGTTTTTTATTTTTGACATTGATTCCTCAACACAAAACTGATGTAATAACATTTAGTGAATCTTAGAAACTATATCTTATTAAAATTACTAAAAAGACGGTTGAAGGACAACATAAGCAAACGCTTCGTGATAAGGTATACGAAAAACTTAGGGAAACCATCATTTCCGGAGATATTTTTCCCGGGCAAAGCCTTACCCTTCGGACCTTATCGGAGCAATTTGACGTCAGTATTGTGCCTGTCCGGGAGGCACTATTCCAATTGGCATCCGAAGGGGTAATAGTCCGCCGGAATAATAAAGATTACCGAGTAAATACTTTAACGTTAAATCAATTCAAAGAAATCTATCGGATTAGAAATCTTACGGAAATTTATGTCGCCCGCCGTGCGTGCAAGATGCAGCCGTCAACGGCGGAACATGAGCTCAAATCGATTTATTCGGAAATGAAAAAAGGGGCGGATAACGTAAAAAAATATATATTCTATAACCAACAATTCCATTTTCATATTTATTCGTACGGGAAAATGCCGATGTTGCAGAATATCATCAGCAGTTTATGGACCCGTGTCGGCCCCTATTTGTCCATTCATATGGAGATGCTTGAAGATTTGACGAATTCGATCGAAAACCATTCAAAAATTTTAAGACATTTTGTTAAGAAAAATGAAGAACAGTTTGCCAGTTATCTGAAAGAGGATTTCAAACAATCGTACCAAAGCTTGACCCCTCTCGTAAAAAAATTGCAAATGGATGAGCAAGCCGATTTTCGAAAATTCATCCTGTCAAAAGTTTTTGAGAAACCATAAGATCGCAGCTTAGTTAGAAGGGAGCACAAAGCCTATTAATAGTCCTACCGGCCTCCGCCGCATATTCCGCTGCCGCAGTGTTCGCAGGCCGGCTTCGTGCCGCTTCCCATCACCAGCAACTCGAAATCTTTCCCGCATTTTTTACATTTATAAACATAAATCGGCATTAAAATACTCCTTTCCCAATCGGCTTTATTATTTTTTTTTCAATCATGTTCCAGCCTACAACATTAATATTATTCCGCTTGTAATGTCCATCGCCCCCGTAGATAAGATACAGGTTTTCATAATCAGCATTTGAAACTTGGTGCCAGTATTTCAAATTATCGAAATATTTTTCCTGCACCGTTTTACCGGATTTCACCTCAATTGCGAAATGGCTGCTTCCAAAATCTATAATGATATCTATTTCTTTTTTATGATTGTCCTTCCAATAAAAAATATCATAGATTTCACCATTATTGTAGTTCCCCTTCAACAGCTCACCCACAACATATGTTTCAAAAATTTGTCCCTTTAAAAAATGATAATCAAAGTCTTGGTGTTTCCTGATTCCCAGCAGACTGCAAACAAGCCCTGTATCGGTGAAATAAATCTTTGGCGACTTTATAATTCTTTTATTATAATTCTTATGATACGGTTTTAATTTACAAATAACAAAACTTGTTTCCAAAACAGAAATCCATTCATTTACCGTATTATGACTTATTCCACAGTCTTCGCTGATACTTTTGGTGTTCAGTATTTGTCCGGTCCTTCCGGCCAAAATTTTCATAAATTTTATAAAAGTTTCAAGCTTGTCAATATTTTTTAACTGCCGCAGGTCCTTCTCGATATAAGTCGATATATAATTTTTATAAAACGTTTTTGGCCGAATATGCTCTTCATAAATTCGAGGATAAAACCCTCCAAATATTAATTCATCAACATTGGTAATACCGTATTGTTCTACTTCGAAACAAGAAAACGGAAGGAGTCGGGCAATTCCCACTCTCCCCGCCAGGGATTGACTAATCTGCTCCATAAGTAAAAAATTATGAGAACCAGTAATAACGAATTGACCCTTTTGTTTGCTTTGATCGACCTTCGTTTGCATGTACGATATCAACTCGGGTGTTTTTTGAATTTCGTCAAATATAACATTTTTAGAATATCTTTCCAGAAACCCCCGAGGGTCATTTTGGGCAAAATTCCGATGATCAATGTCTTCCAGAGATACATACGCATATTTTGGAAATAGTTTTTGGGCAAGCGTTGTTTTTCCCGATTGTCGCGGCCCCAAGATTGCCGTTATCGGGAATTCTTTCATCAACAATTTTGCTTCATTCTCAATCGTTCTTTTTATCATGTATTAGATAATACAAAGATGTGTACATATTGTCAATTCATATACAAATATGTACAATTGGTCGCGGTATTTACCGCGATTTTATCAGTACAAAATTGAATTGATGTCATTGTTACGCTTTGCCACATCACACGTCAGTATACACCATGGATAAAGTGGGCTTTGAAAAAATAGAGGTTTTCATTAAGGGGAGCACCAAACCCGGGACTACCTTTCCCTCACGGCGATGTTCGACCACGATACGGTGAACGGCGCTCCGGCAGGCACTGGACGAGGCGGCAGCTACGGGGACTACACGGATCGACACCCCCCTTAAAATCGCAATACTGACCCCCTGAAATTCGGTATGTTGACCCCCTCCCCAAAAAGAAGAATCCTCCTGTAAAGGAGGACAAATTGGATAAGAGGGAGATAACAATGTACAAATTACAAGACATCATTACAGAATTATTAGCAGGAACAGCAATTAAAAAGATTGCTCGAAACCAAAAGATATCGAAAAATACTATCAAACGCTACCGGGGTATTTTAGATACAATTATAGAATCTCAGCCGGAAATCAAGGATGATATTGATACAGTAATGGAACAGCTGAAGCTGTTTCGAAAACAGCAACGATATTCGGAGAATTTTGGCCGGCTTGAAACGAATGACAAATTAGTAAATGCACTGTCATTACAATGCAAGAATTACATTATCTTGTATCCGAAATTGCAGGAATACGGTTTTACCGGAAGTTATTCATCACTGTTGCGATATATCAACAAAAACAGGGAACAGCAGTCAGCCCCGGTATATCGAATAGAAACAAAACCGGGGGAATACGCGCGGGTTGATTTTGGGTACATGGGAAAAATCTATGACCCGGAATCGGGAAAAGAGATCAAAGCATGGGTATTTGTGTTGGTGTTGTGTTATTCACGGCACGCCTATTATGAAATTGTGAAAAACCAGAATGTAGAAACCTGGTGCGCGTGTCATATTCACGCGTTCGAATATTTTGGTGGAGTCCCTGGAGTCCTCATCCCTGACAATTTGAAAAGCGGCGTTTTGAAAGCGTCCTTTACCGATCCGCTTTTAAACCGAAGTTATGGGGACCTGGCCCGCCATTATGGGTTCCAGGTAGATCCATGTCTTCCGGGGGTCCCTGAACACAAAGGCAAAGTCTTATTACCATATTTCATATATTTCGCATGTTTTTGGTAATTACCGTCAG
>CAZJBZ010000354.1:0-4802 GCA_964543975.1 uncultured Spirochaetales bacterium | reverse complement strand
CAATGAAGACTTTGTTAGAGAAAACTTGAAGTTCATAGTTGATCCTGACGCAAGCATTGAGCCTTTTGCAATCCTTGGTGATGACAATAACAAAATCGAAGAAGAAATTAAGGCTTTAGAAACTGAGCTTGGAAATAATGAGGAAGGAAAAGAAACAGGATTATATAAAGACATTCTGGACGCAGAAAAGAAATATCAGATAGAAAATAAAAACCATGGCAAAGCAGAGAAGAAACTAAAAGATCAACTCAGTTCAAAAGCCACGGGAGGTAATAACAGTATAAAGTATAATTCTGTAAAATATGGTAATCAGAATTACAACATTCGTGATTTGGGAAAAGACATTGAAGCAGTCTTGAAAGATGACTATAAGGCTATCTCTAATAATGAGCAAAAAGAACTGGAGAAACTTCTGGATGAAAAAACTTTGAAGTCAATTCCAGTATCATCCAAAATTGATCTTAACCTTCCCAGTTTCATTGAGGAAGCGAAAAAACTTGTGAAAAGGCAAGTTAGCGAAAGTGGTAAAATAGAAGAACTGGTTAAAAATGCTATGCTAAATAAATGGGTCAAGGAAGGCCGGGTACTTCATAAAAATAGAAGAAACAAGTGTGCTTTTTGCGGAAACGAAATTTCTGAGAGTAGATGGGAGTTGCTCGAAAAGCATTTTGATGAAGAATCTGAAAAACTTGAAAAATTAGTCGACGAATTGATTGAAAGGGTCGAGACAGAAATACAATTTATAAAGGCGGCATTTAAACCAGATAAAAATCTGTTTTACTTTAAATTTCATTCAGAAATAGAAACTTTAATTGAGTCATTTTCTAAATTGTCTAAGACTTATATCGCTTCTTTAGACATTATTTTGAAACAGTTGAAAAAAAGGAAATATGATCTAATTCATCCTTTTGACCTTGATATCCCAACCAACAATTCAGAAAAAATCATTTCAATTTGGGATGATTATGAGAAAAATCGCACAAAATCAAATAAATTCTCTGATTCACTCAGCGACAAGAAAGAAGAAGCTCAAAATGATTTAAGATTGAGAGAAATTTCAGATTTCCTGCTCACAATAGAATACAAGGAACAGAAAAATGAAATTAAGAAATTGGGAGAAAAGGTTGAAACGGCCAAGAACCATAAGGAAGCAATTGCAAATACTATAAAACAAAAGGAAGAGGCGATAGAGAGTAAAAAAAGAGAGCTAAATGATGAAGAAAAAGGAGCAAAAAAAGTAAATGAATATTTAAATGATTTTTTCGGTCATGGTTCTTTATCCCTTTGTGCTATTGAAGGTGAATTTGAGGAACAAAAGCAAATTAGGTTTCAAGTGATTCGAGACGGAAAAGAAGCGCATCACCTGAGCGAAGGAGAATGCAGTTTACTTGCTTTTTGCTACTTCATGGCAAGGCTTGAGGACATTGATACAAAAGGGAGCAAGCCAATAATTTGGATTGATGATCCCATTTCAAGTTTGGACGGAAATCATATTTTCTTTGTATACAGCTTGATAAAAGAGCAAATTGTCAAAAAAAGTTTCTTTGAGCAATTATTTATTTCGACCCATAGTCTTGACTTTCTAAAGTATATGAAAAGAATTAATTATCGAAATAGTGGACTACAATCAGCCTATTTCATAATTAATAGAATAGACGATTATGCTTTAGTTCAAACAATGCCCAAATATTTACAAAACTATTTTACGGAATTTAATTTTCTTTTTGAACAGGTGTTTAAATGCGCTGATATTGAAACAGTAGATGACACAAACTACACCATATTTTACAATTTTGGTAACAATGCACGAAAGTTTCTGGAGATATATCTTTATTATAAATACCCTGACGATACAGAACAAATTGATAAACTTACAAATTTCTTTGGTTCAGACGCTGTACCGGCAATACTCACAGATCGAGTGAATAATGAATACTCACATTTAAAGGGAGTGTTTGAGCGAGGAGCAACACCAGTTGAAGTTCCGGAGATGAAAAAGACGGCAAATTTAATCATGGAGAAGCTCAAAACAGACAAAGACCAGTATGAAGCCCTCTTGAAAAGTATAAATGTAGAGTTAACGCATGAAGAAGCGGAGGTAAAGAAAATATTCTGATCATGACTGAAACAAACCGCATAGAATACAAAGAAAAACTCACCAAAGACCTCGACCTTGAAAAAGAAGTAGTGGCTTTTCTGAATTACCGGGAGGGCGGATTAATCTTTGTTGGGATTGACAAAACAGGCAAGGTCACGGGCGTAAAAGATCCTGATGGAGATATGCTCAAGATCAAAGACCGAATTAAGAACAATATTGCCCCTTCTGCACTGGGCCTGTTTGATGTGGTAGTCGAAGAAAAGGAAGGCAGTAATGTCCTAAAAATTATTGTAGCCAGCGGCAGTGAAAAGCCCTATTTCAAGAAAAAATACGGTATGACTGAAAAGGGATGTTTTATCCGTGTCGGCACGGCGGCAGAACCAATGCCCCAGACCATGATCGATAAACTGTTTGCCACCCGCACCCGCAACTCAATTGGTAAAATCAAAGCCCACCGGCAGGATTTGAGTTTTGAGCAACTGCGTATCTACTATGATGAGAAGAAAAAACCGCTCAATAAGCAGTTTAAAAAGAATCTGGAACTGACCACAGAAGAAGGAGCACTCAACTACGCTGCCTACCTGTTGGCGGATGAAAATAACCTTTCCATAAAAGTAGCCAAGTACAGTGGCAAAAACAGGGTGGATCTTATCGAAAACAACGAATACGGATATTGTTCGCTCATCAAAGCCACTAAAAGCGTATTGGATAAAATTGACCTGGAAAACCGTACAGCTGCTACCATTACCTCCAAAGAACGCAAGGAGCAGCGTTTGTGGAGCGCCATTGCATTGCGGGAAGCCATTATTAACGCTTTTGTCCACAATGACTACACCCGGGAGATTTCACCCAAGTTTGAGATTTTCACAGATCGGATTGAGATCACATCAGCAGGATCATTGCCCGAAGGACTGAGCAGGGATGAATTCTTTGATGGTTATTCCATTCCCAGAAACAAGGAGTTAATGAGAATTTATAAAGATTTAGAGATGGTAGAACAGTTAGGTTCAGGTATCCCGCGTATTATGGAACATTATGACAAAGACTGTTTTCATTTTTCTGAAAACTTTTTGCGGATGACCTTCCCTGCCATTGAAAAGGTTACCCCGCAAGTTACCCCGCAAGTTACCCCGCAAGTTACCCCGCAAGTAAGAAAGCTTTTGGCAGTACTGGAGGGGGAATTAAACAGACAGGAATTGCAGGAAAAACTTAAGCTATCTGATAGGGAGTATTTCAGGTTAAACTATCTGCAACCGGCATTGGAGGCGAATGTAGTAGAAATGACCATACCTGATAAACCAAGAAGCAGCAAGCAGCGGTACCGCCTTACAGATAAAGGGAAAGAGGTTTTAAAAAAATGAAATTCACCGAAGAAAAACTGGAACAGGTATTTATAGAATTATTAACTAAACAAGGGTACCCATATGTCCCCGGTGATGAAATTGCGCGAAATCCCGATCAGGTCATAATAGAAAAAGATTTAAAACATTTTCTCCTTACTAAATATGAAAATGAAGCCCTTACTGAAAATGAAGCTGGCCAAATTATAAGGAAATTAAAAAGCTATGCCGCTTCTGATCTATACGAAAGTAATAAATCAATTGTGAAACTTGTATCTGATGGGTTTATTTTGAAAAGAGAAGACCGCTCACAGAAAGACCTATACATACAATTAATTGATTATAGCGGTTTAACCGCTTTTAGAAATCTGGATGCTGAACAACTTCCCAGTATAGTTGCAGAAAAACCTGAACCATACGGTGAAGATCAGAATATTTATAAGTTTGTCAATCAACTAGAGATAGTTGGTTTTGAAAAGCGCATACCGGATGGTATCCTGTATATTAATGGACTACCGCTGGTTGTATTTGAGTTCAAGACAGCAATCCGCGAAAATTGTACAATACATGATGCCTATGTTCAATTAACTACACGTTATAAACGTGATATTCCGGAACTTTTTAAATATAACGCTTTTTGTGTCATCAGTGATGGTGTAAACAATAAGGCAGGTTCATTTTTTGCTCCTTATGAGTTTTATTATGCATGGCGGAAGATTGAAGGTGTGTCAAAAGAAGTAGATGGTATCGATTCGATGTATACCCTGATACAAGGTATGTTCGAGAAAAACCGTTTGCGCGACATAATTCGCAACTTTATTTTCTTACCCGATTCCTCTACGAAAAATGAAAAAATTCTTTGTCGCTATCCCCAGTACTATGGGGCAAACAAAATGTTTAAAAATATTGCCAGACATCAGAAACCTCATGGTGACGGTAAAGGCGGCACATATTTTGGAGCAACCGGCTGTGGAAAAAGCTTTACCATGCTTTTTCTAACCCGCTTAATAATGCGCAGCAAATATTTCAGTAATCCTACTATAGTGCTTATCACTGACCGCAATGATCTGGATTACCAATTGGCTGCACAGTTTACAAATGCTAAAAGATATATTGGTGATAATAATGTTATCAGTGTCGAAAGCAGGGCAGAGCTAAAAGACCGATTGCAAAATATTCAAAGCGGAGGCGTTTTCCTTACTACCATTCACAAATTCACGGAAGATACAGACCTTCTTACAAAACGGAGCAATATAATCTGTATATCCGACGAAGCACATCGAAGTCAGGTAAATCTTGATCAAAAGGTAAAGGTTACTTCTAAAGGTGTTAAAAAGACATACGGATTTGCAAAGTATCTTCAT
>CAZJBZ010000353.1:0-4805 GCA_964543975.1 uncultured Spirochaetales bacterium | reverse complement strand
GGTTGAGCCGAGAACGTACTCAGATATGGATAAATTAAAAGAGTGTTTCGACCTGCTAAAAAAGGAAGACCCCACTTTTCTCGTCGAAGATAATGAAGAAACCGGTCAGTTAATCATTTCCGGTATGGGGGAGCTTCATCTGGACGTTCTTATGACACGGGTCACCGATGATTTTATAATAGACGCGAAAATCGGGAATCCGCAGGTAACCTATCGGGAATCGATTTCCAAAAAAACCACACATACTGAAAAGTTTCATAAAATGATCGCGGGTAAAGAGAATAGCGCGGAGATTACTCTCACGCTTGAACCGCTGCCGAGAGGGACCGGGAATCAATTTTCGTCAAACGTTTCCAAAAACGACTTACCGGAAGAGTTGATCGAAGCGGTGGAAAGAGGGGTCACCAACTCATTTTCTTCCGGTATCATGTACGGCTACCCCGCCTATGATATTGGCGTTACTTTCGTTTCGGCAAAATACAATCAAAACACCTCGACCGTTTTCGCCTTTGAAGCTGTCGGGTCTCTCGGTTTTGATGCCGCCTGTCGAGAGGCAGAACCGATCCTTCTCGAACCGATTATGCGGGTTGATGTCATGGTTCCAAAGGAGTTTTTAGGTGACGTTATGAACCACTTGACTTCCAAAGGCGGAGTTATCATCAGCCTTGACAGCAAACAAACGGTTGAGCATATACACGCGGAAACACCCTTGAAAAACATGTTCGGTTATTCGACGACACTCCGAAGCATGACTCAAGGAAGAGGGACTTTTGCCATGGAGTTTTCGCATTTTTCAAAGCAAGAGGACAAATAAGGCTATAACCTATCGTTAACATTTTCTTGACACTGATTTTCTCCATAGGCTATAGTATGAAAATTATCTAGAATTTTCGAGGAGTTACTATGAGCTTTAATACTGAAGCTATCAAAAATGTTACTATCGTCGGTCACGTTGCTACAGGAAAAACTTCTCTCGTGGAGCAAATTCTCTATTACGGCGGAATCATTAGTCGATCGGAGTCTGTTGAAAGCGGAAAGACCGTAAGTGACTACACAGAAGAAGAAATCAATCGACAAATATCCATTCACACGGTCCTTTCACACATTATTTGGAAAGAAAACAAGCTGAATATTGTAGATACGCCGGGTTCTTCAGATTTTTCCGGAGAAGTAGTCTCCGCGTTACGGGCCACCGAATCCGCGGTCGTCCTTATCGATGCAACTTCAGGAGTGCAGATCGAAACTATTAAGATTTGGAGACGGTTGAATGATCGAAATATGCCTCGAGCGATTTTTATCAATAAAATGGATAAAGAAAGGGCAAGCTTTAGCGGTGCGCTTGAAGATTTACGTGAAAAATTCGGCGTTACATTTGTTCCTATCACCTTTCCCCTCGATGAGGGTCCGGGTTATAAAGGCATCGTCAATGTTTTTGAAGAAAAAGCATACATGATTCCCGAGAAGGACAAAAAAGAAACAGCAACCGATGTACCCGCCGAAGTTTCCGACACTTTGAAAGAATATAAGATGGGGCTTATCGAATCAGCTGCCGAGGGGGAAGATACTCTTATGGAGAATTATTTTGAAGAAGAAACGCTCTCCTCCGAAGAGATCAGCCGCGGTCTTACCTCCGGTTTCAAATCAAATAAGGTTGTTCCGGTATTCTGCGGTTCCGCCCTGGAAAAATCGGGAATCAACTCAATGCTTGAATTCTTGACTGCTTCCGCGCCTTCTCCCTCGGGAAAAGAGGAGACGGCCGTTGAAAATGAAGAGGAAAAACCCGTTACGATTTCTCCTGAAGGAGGATTTTCCGGTTTTGTCTTTAAGACGACTATCGACCAGTTTTCCGGAAAAATGTCGTTCATAAAAGTGATTACCGGTTCTCTTAAACCGGACTCGGATGTCTTTATTCCGAGAGAGCAGAAGAAGGAACGAATCTCTAAAATTTATTCGGCACAGGGGAAAAAGCTGGATGATACGGGAGAATTATCCGCCGGCGACATCGCTATTGTTACGAAACTCGGAGATATAACCACCAACGATTCGTTGTGCATGCCGGATGCCGTTGTACAGTATCGACCGCTTCAGCTTCCCACACCATCCTACTCCTTAGCAGTTAGCGCGGCCGCGAAAAAAGATGAGGACAAACTCAATCAAGCTCTGCTACGCGTCGCCGATCAAGACCTTACTTTTAAAGTAGAATATGATCAGGAAACAAAAGAAACAGTAATTCATGGGATGGGTGAACTTCAAATCAATATGATTCTCGATAGGATAAAAGAAAGCCAAAAGATCGAAATAGATACCAAAGTGCCGAAGGTTGCCTATCGTGAAACCATTACGAAACCAGCTGAAGCTGAGTATACCCATAAAAAACAGACCGGCGGTCACGGGCAGTTCGGAAGAGTTGTTATCAACATTAATCCGCTTGAACGAGGTGAATATTATCAATTTGATAACGTAATCAAAGGCGGAGCGGTTTCAAAAGGCTATATTCCGGGCATTGAAAAGGGACTACATGAAGCAATGGAATCCGGCAATTTAGCAGGATATCCCATTGTCGATATAGGAATCAAACTCGTTGACGGGAAGGAGCATCCCGTTGATAGTTCTGAAATGTCGTTTAAGCAGGCCGCGAAAGGGGCGCTCAAGGATGCAATAAATAAAGGAAATCCTGTCCTTCTCGAACCGGTCATGAAATTACGCGTTTTCGTTGATGATCAATACTTAGGTGATATTCTTTCCGATTTAAGTTCTCGTCGAGGACGCGTTCTAGGTCAGGAACCAATCGGCGGGGGAATACAAGAAGTAACCGCGTTGGTCCCGCAGGCGGAACTGCTTCGATATTCGATCGATCTCCGATCACTTACCTCCGGTACAGGTTCTTTTGAAATGGAATTCGATCACTACGAACCGATTTCCGGAAAAATAGCCGATGCGGTCATCGCAGCATCGAAAGCTGAAGCAGAAAACGAATAGTCAACAACATGATCGCGATTGTGAAGAGCCTTCACGGCGCGTGAACTACTTCGCGGATTGCCCTCCTTTACGGTAGGCGACTATCTCGTAGATCGAATGGTTTTTTTCTGAAGCTTTCCGTTCAAACTTCGTTCTCGGCCTCCACTGAAGCGGTTCGGAAAACCCGCGTGAAGGATTCTTCAATTCGGAAGAATCCTTCACGGATTTTATCATGCTTTCCGCGTAATCTTTCCAATCGGTAACCATGTAAAGGTAGCCTCCCGGCTTTAACCTGCGTGCGACACAATCGAGGAACGGTTTTTGGACTAAACGCCGTTTTTGATGTTTCCGTTTAGGCCAGGGATCGGGAAAAAAGATATGAACCCCGTCTATGCTATTTTCCGGCAGCATATACGTCACGACATCGAAGGCATCGTGTTGAATTATTCGTATATTATCGAGACAACGTTGTTCTATCTCATAGAGGAGTTTTCCGATACCCGGTGTAAAAACTTCGGTGCATAAAAACCCGGTATCAGGTTGTTTCTCGGCGATAACGGCCGTTGCCCCGCCCATGCCGAAACCTATTGCCAAAATATGCTTTTTTTTATCGGGAAATAATTCACGGAGAGGGAGTAGTTCCTGCTTGAAAGGGACACCCCATTTTGGGAAAAAGGATTCGTATGATCTCCTCTGCAGATTGCTCATTCTTCCCGGACGCAGAACGTAACTTTTCAAATGATGCATCACATCTACTCCCGTCATTCGAATTATGGAACCAGTACCGATAGTTTATCCCGAATAAACTCGGACTTCTCCGAAAGTCCGATTATGTCAGTTTTTAATTTGAGTATATTGGGACGATGTGGATCAAGCTTGATTTTACCTCCGCTGTCGCGGATCAAATGGAGTATACGATCAACAGATATTTCGGACACTTTGGCAAATTCCACTTCCAGCTCACCGTTTCTCTCCTTTATCGAAGAGATATGGAGTCGCTCACTGAGAATTCTCAATTCAGCCAGAGAGAGGAGACTGTTGAGTTCATCAGGCAAAGGGCCGAATCTGTCTTCAAGATCGTAATGAACTTTGTGAAGCTCTTCTTCGGTTGTAATGGAGGCAATTCGTTTATAAATCTCCATCTTCTCGACCGGCTCTTTAATATAGCTGTCCGGAATATAGCCGCTGTAATTCAATTCGAGATAGACTTCCGGACGCTGCTCGTATGCATCATCACTCAGTTCGGCAATGGCTTCATCAAGCAGTTTGATGTACATATCGAACCCAACGGAAAGGATATCTCCGTGCTGCTGCCGGCCGAGAAGATTCCCCGCTCCCCTCACCTCTAAATCTTTAAGCGCAATTTTAAAACCGGAGCCCAATTCGGTATAATCGGAAATAATCTGAAGCCGTTTCATTGCGATTTCACTCAGCGCCTTGTTTTCAGGATAGAGCAAATAGGCGTATGCTCTTTTGTCCGCTCTCCCGACTCGTCCCCGCAGTTGATATAACTGGGAAATTCCATACATATCCGCTCTGTCTATGATAATAGTATTAACATTCGGAATATCTATGCCGTTTTCAATAATTGTCGTAGAGACCAAGACATGGATACCGCCGTGGATAAATTTATGCATTATATCTTCCAATTCGTGGGAACTCATCTGACCGTGGGCGGTCTCTACGATAACTTCCGGTACAAGTTTTTCTAGAAACAGTTGTATATTATCAAGAGTTTCTATCCGATTGTGCAGAAAGTAGACTTGTCCTCCTCGCGCGACCTCGCTTCTTATTGCCCCGGCAACGATATCCTCGTCAAACTCTTTGATATAGGTTTTAATCGCCAG
>CAZJBZ010000352.1:0-4827 GCA_964543975.1 uncultured Spirochaetales bacterium | reverse complement strand
TCCTTACTTTAGGAGCTCTTGGAATCGCTACCATGTGGGAGGCGGTCATAGCGGATATGGGGACCTCCCTCTTGGCAGTGCTTAATGCAACGCGTGCGCTTCGCTTTTCACGCTAAACGGTATCGAGCCATCCGTGACGATAAAATAGGAGACAAGTTTATGTCTCCTGTAAAGCCGGGGCGGTTCATTCGATTTCCGTATTTACAAGCCGTGCATCCCTCGACACTTTTTTCATTTTGATGTTCAATGGCCGGTGATGAATAGATCGTTGTTTCCGTTTTATTTTTTTTCAGCCATCTTCTTTTGCATCGGGATGTTTCTTCCCCATTACGCGGCCGCACATCCTTTGGACATCTCTCTCTCAGTGCTCGAAGTGAGTGATACACAACTCGAAGGAACTATCTACATCCATCCCTACGAACTGACCCTTGTTGCCGAAGAACATGGTATCGATCTCCGCAGCGAAGGTTTCGAATCCGTTAAACCGCACATAATCGACTATTTTCAGGAACGGTTCGTTATCCACGCAGGCAAAAAGGCATTGCATCCGAACACTATTCATCCCGAAACCACCGAGCTGTATCAGATATTAGCCGACGGTCTCTACCTCAACTTTTCATTCGATGTTACCCGCTCAGATTATCCTGTTACCTTCGATGTCAAACTCTTCCTCGAATACTTTTCAACTCAGACAAACAAGCTGATTTTCGTCAATCGGCATGGGGAGATGCTGCCGGGAAGCGAAGAGGTTTTCCTTACCGCGAAACGACCTGAGTGGGAGTTCGACCTGCGAAATCCCGATTTTTCAACAGAGAAGGACGATTTAACGGACAGTGACGGTGACGGCCTTACCGACCATCAGGAAACGATCTACGGATTCGATCCGAACGACCCCGACACGGACGGTGACGGCTATTCCGATTTTATGGAAATGTCCTACGGCTGGGACCCGCTCGATCCCAAACCTTCACCCGGGCAATCCGAAGAGGCCGTCCAAGCGAACCAACCGACCTACCAAACCGATTACACGGTGCAGGAAGAGCAGGTCACCGACCGGGAGCCGTCCGAACGGACGCAGCCGACAGACCAGGAGTCCGCAATTCCGGAATCGTCCGGCGGCCAATCTGTCGCCTCGGAAAACCTCATAAAAAAACACAACATCCGGGACAAAAATATTCCGGACAGCTCCTACCTGCAGAAGACCCTCGGCAGGCTGCAACGCGCGGTGACCGACGGGGGAAACATACTCACTCTGATATCGGTCGCCTTTTCGGTATTCGTGTTAGGGTTTCTCCACGCATCGATGCCGGGCCATGGGAAGACGATTCTCTTCTCCTACCTCACCCAGATCGAACGAAAGTTTACCCACGCGCTCCGATTCATTATTACCTTCACCGTCACCCACTTAGCTGATGTGATTATCCTCTCCTTGGGTCTTACTTTTCTCGCCTCATCCTACAGCTCCGCCCGCATCAGTACGATTTTGAAATACGCCGGCGGCATCGGTTTGGTAGCTATATCGCTTTTTCTTATTTATAGGGGAATACAGGATGTTCGGGGAAAGGGTCGACAGGAGAATAGAACGGCAAGAACAAAAATCGGCAAAACACGACCGATCCGGCCAAACAGGACGGGTAAGGGGGATAACCGGACAGGCACAAAAGGAGCAGTCCTGTTAGGCTTTCTGACCGGATTGGCCCCCTGCCCCTTCGGATGGGCCATCATTCTGCTCCTGATGTCGTTAGGGAAAGTTCAGCTGGTCCCCATCATCATCGCCATCTTCGGACTGGGTATTTTTATCTTTCTATTGATCGTGACCGTTGGCTTCTTTATCGCGCGGAGTGTCGCTTCCCGTCTCTTTACCACGTACGCCCGTTATTCCCAGCTTATCTCGGGAATTTTACTTTTAGGGTTCGCCCTTCTCTTCTTTTCCAGCAAGATACCGACAATTTCGTGATCCGGGGGACAAGGAAAGCCCTCATTTAATTCAATCGTCGCAAAGCTCCTGAAAAATTTGATGTTCGATCGTGGTATGGACCTTCATCAATTCAAACTCTTCCTCCGTCAATATCCTTTCGGCAAGGCGGGTGTTATCGGCAATAACGAAACAGAGGGGCCAACCGGACCATAAACCTTATTATGACCGCCGTACTGTTTCCCGCATCCTTTCGCAATAATACTGCACGTTTTCCCACTTAGCTGTGGGGGGGAGCCGATGGTCGGGACAGGGTATAAATCCCCCCAGATCAACCAACGGTTTCAGTCGTTCGATCTCTTCATCTATCGCTTCATAATCTAACGCAAGAACATTTTTGTTCATTCCCCCCACACCGCGCAGATCGTGCCCCAGCTGTTTCCGCCAGGGCGCGATCGATGCCTCCCAGGTCCCTACCTCTATAGGGAACATCGTATTTACACCGTTTTCCAGCCAAATCGGTACCAATTCATCGATTTTCCCGTCACAGTCGAGGGAGACGATATCGATACCGTGGGAAGCGGCAAGCTCGGTTATCCTCCGGTAGCGGGGGCCGACCTTTTCCGCAAACAGTTTCGGTGCAACGAGGGGCCCGCTTTTATAGCAGATATCTTCCCAGAAGTGGGCAAAATCGAAAGTGACACCGGAAGAGAGGATGGCCTTTGTGACCTGAAAACAGAGTTCACCCACCGTGTCGATTATTTCGTCATAGAGCTCGGGATCATCCACGTGAAGATAACTCAAACCGACCAGACCGAGCATGTTCCTGACCTGTCCGTAGAGACTGCCGCAAAAAACACCGACGGGATTTTCTCTCTCGCCATTTTGGCTTTTGAGCTGCCCCAATGCGACCCGGTCGATGCGGTCCTCTGAGTACTGCAGGCGCGGTTTGAAGAGCTCCTCCCAGCTCTTCCTGTCTTTCAGTAGATGGTCCACTTCCGAAGGGATGGAACGGGCACCCGGTTTTTCCATCTCGATTACGCCATAGTTGTTGAGCACCTTGATTTTCCCGTCCGGCAATGTCTCCAGCACCTTCCGTTCAAACTGCGGATAGAGCGAAGAAAGCGGTGTCGAGTTGTCTCGATAAACGGTAAACCAGTTAAAATCGAAACCCAGCTTGTCCGAGATGGCACTTTCTTTCTCATTGCCGTCTTCCACACCTTCAATCTCCTCCGGTTCCACGTAACCTTCGGCGGCCCATTTCTGCAGCAGCTCATCCCAATATCCGAAATGGACGATCGGCATCCGGTCATAATCTTCATAGTGCAGTATCGCTTTCACTCGTTGTCTGTTGGTCATGGTATTACTCCTGCTTCTCAATTTTTAATAATTTCACTCAATCGAAGACCATCCTCCGGTATGAACCGGCGCCAGTAACGTACCGATTCCTTCATTTTAGTGAGTATTTCCTTCGGCTTTTCACTCGTTCCGGCGAAGATTTCCAAGGTAAGGTAGATATGGTCCGTTTTCTGCGGCATCGGGGAGTTTCCCGCACCCGCCGCGCCGTTCCGGGCCGCCGTCCTTCTCTTCGGCAAAAAGGTGGGGATGGGTGTCCGGCGACTGTTCGGTTACAGCTTGGCCGCCTACAGACTGATCGCCCGCGCCTTTGCGAAAGGCGGGTCGTAAAAACTTCTTCTGCCCCACCTGATGGCCGGTATCGATAGTGATGAAAAACGGTACGCCTGATTGTCCGAATACCCGGGCAAGGAGCTCCACTGCTCCGTCAATTGTCCACGGAATTTGATGCGGTGAATACATCTGTTCGACGCCTATACTTGGTAACCCCGCTTCCGAAGCAGTAACGGCTATCTCGGAAAGCCGCCGAAACAGGTCCTCCTTCGCCCGCGCGTAGAGCCGCGGATCTCGCAGAATAGACTGAGGAAACGCGTGACAGAAAAAGCCTAATCCTGCCTCCAACTTGGCTGCATTGTCTATCATCCTTCCGATCCACTCGTTTTGGATACGGTCCCTGCATCTGGTGTCGAAATGGCCTAATCCGAGTGTCGAATAGGTCCCGTGTCCGGAGTAGAGGTTGGCGATCTTTACATCATATTTACGGCATGCAACTTTAACAGCGGAAACCCACTCTTTCAGATAGTCGGAATCGGAATAGAGCGGATCGCATTCGTTATCAGCGCTCACCTCGATATAACGGGCGCCGAAACCGGCGGTGATTTCCACCCATTCTTCCGGTTGTGTCCATCGTTTCGAGGCAAAGCAATTGTCTACGGATAAGTATATCTTCGGATCAATCATCGTCTTCCTTTTTACCGGATTGTACTGGGGATGGCCCCGGTTGTCAAAACAAGATTTATTTATATTTACCTTGTATTTCAGGACCATTTGTTCTACCATTTTCTTGTGTTATTCCAAGGTGAAGGAGTAATAAACGCATAAGAAGCCATGGTTCTATTAATTTCCGATAACGGCAAAGATTATCTTCTTGTGAAAGCTCCTTATAATCCCGACCGTGCAGGAATTGCCGGGAAACAACGGCGTAAAAACAACAATGATTTACACACACGTATTAAATCGAGATCCGAAAGGGTAAAAAGTCCCTTGGACGGATTATCGCGGAGAATAAATCGGAGAAGGATTATCCGGGTCCGTATAAAATGCTTAAGTGAATTTGAGCCAATCAATACTTTGTTCATTTGAATGAATTTAAGTTTAGAATCTAGTGGTTTTCAGGTGGTTTATACAGCTGCCGGAAGGTAAGGTAATGAGTTATATGGATCAGGATAATTAATGTTCGGCATTATGGATTTTAGAAAAGATTTTATATAATAGAAATTCAAAGGAGAAAAAAATGGCTACCGCAGATAGGATTTTTAAAGAGGCTTCATCCCTTA
>CAZJBZ010000351.1:0-4874 GCA_964543975.1 uncultured Spirochaetales bacterium | reverse complement strand
CCGAAAGAGATCGGCATTCTTATCGAAGCCATAGGGAGAAATCAACAGGAGGCCGATACGCTTTGCAGTTTTTCACGTTCAACCTTGCTGCATTACGGTTACCCGGGGAGGATAGCCACCGCGGGTAATGTGGCTTTTCCGTTTTCACCCTCCGATATATCTACCGGGAAAGTGTATGAGTTTTCTATCTACCACCTTGTCGAAGTGAAGGATGAGATTTTTTTCCCTCTTCACATTGTTCACGAAGGAGGAGGATAATGGTAAAACCATTGATCGATGTCGCGAAGGTTATTCGAAGTAAAAACGCTTCACCCTTTGACGTTACCCTGGACATTCTTTTCTCATCAAAGGCCGATTATCAAACTGTAAAACGAGAAAATACAATTAATGCTCAGCTAATAGCCCAAAAGTACAACATACCTCTTCATCGCGTAAAAAAGGTGATCTATTTCGATCCCTCGTCAGCAGTTAAAATATGCATAAAGCGGGACCGACCATCGGGTTCACCGGGCGATACCGATGTCTACGGGGCGCAGCAACATGCCCCGCTTCTTTCCATTACGGTAGATATTTAAGGATGAGTATCATGATCGGAATGCCGATAAAAGACAATCTTATCGTTGCCCGTTACTACGCCCCCAGAGGCCGGAAACGTCTTTACATTATAGGCGGACAGTTGTCTCAACGTTACCTCGATCCTTCCGATTTATTGATCGGTGTTATAGGAGCTGAAGGTTCGGGAAAATCGACCCTCATCAAGGCACTTTTTCCCGGTCTTGAACTGACGAACGACGACGACGGGGTCAATATTCGGCCCACACCTCTTTTTGATTTCCGTGAAGATGATTTTTTTTCCGGGCACACCTTTCATATTGATGTTCGTTATGAATTGGCGTTTCACCAACCGTTTGAAATAACCGACGCGATTAACAGTGTGATCGCGGAAAAGCGGCGGGTCGTTGTCGAACATTTCGACCTCATCTACAAGCATTTAGGTTACAACGCTCAGATTATATTTGCCATCGGTGAAGAGGTCCGGGTATACAGACCGTCGGTTTTCGGTCCTTCTCCTCTCTCGATAAAAAAAGAGGCCGATGCGAGTATTAAGTTTCGTTTGATGGCCCATTCGGCCGAAGACATTATAGGATACATCCTTCAGCGAGATTACAATTTTAAACCTGACCAACTCCATTCCGACGTCAGACACGGTTTCATTATCGGTTTTCCCGATGATCCTCACATCGATCTGAAGGAGCTTGAGAAAAAAGTATTGGAAGTTATCGACAGTAATGTTCCCATCAGCCCTTCTTCGGGAAATTATATTAAATTAGGCGAAGAGCGGATATTCTGTACAGGAAAAAGAATCCATGTAAAATCATCGGCAGAAATTGAAAATTTCAGGCTCCTTGACGAGTTTCGCTACGATCCAATATCAAAACAGTACCTTTTAGTCGGTATTGCCGGTTATGAAGAGATCGAAGGCTTCGAAGAGCTGCCTCCGCTAAGAGGCGAATAAGATGACATTGATGGAATACGATCGGGTTGTCGTCGAGGTTGCCGAATTGTGCAAGAGAGCGGCATTCATGCTTGATCCGTATGTGGAGAAGGCCATGCGGGAGAATCTGCGAAAAGAGACCACCGAACGGGCCCGGTTTGTCCTTTCTTCTTTGCTGAAGAACGCGGAGATTGCACGGCAAAAAAGAATACCATTGTGTCAGGATACGGGGATGGCCGTTTTCTTTGTAGAATTAGGGACAGAGGTGTCCTTCTCTGAAGGGACTCTTTACGATGCAATCTGGGAAGGTACGGCCAGAGGATATACCGAAGGGTATTTGAGAAAATCGATAGTCGAAGAACCTCTTTTCGAACGAAAAAATACAAAAGATAATACACCGCCTGTAATCCATCTTACCGTCGTCCCCGGAGCAGCGCTTCGTGTGACACTGCTCCTGAAAGGGGCCGGAGCTGAAAACATGAGCAAAACGGCGGTTTTGAAACCTCATGAAGGCCGGGAGGCGGTGTTGGATTTCGTTACCCGGACCGTTGCCGAGGCCGGCGCAAATCCATGTCCGCCCGTGATCGTCGGAATCGGGTTAGGGGGAAATTTCGAGACGGCACCCTCTCTTGCAAAGAAAGCGTTATTGCGAAGAATAGGAGATCATCATCCTGATCCACGGTACGCGGAACTCGAGAGAAAATGTCTGGCCCGGATCAATCGATTAGGAGTGGGGCCGGAAGGGTTAGGAGGAGAGACTACGGCTTTGGCAGTATTTATAGAAACGGCCCCTTGTCACATAGCCTCTTTGCCGATAGCGGTCAATCTCAATTGTCACGCCGTACGACACGCGTCGTTTACACTCTAAAGGTTAGGAGATTTTTTTGGACTATTCGATCAAACAGGTAACGGCCCCTTTCGATGAAGCAACCTCGATCTCTCTAAAAGCCGGAGATTTTGTGGAACTATCCGGTTCCGTCCATACCGCGCGTGACACGGCGCACCAAAAAATGTACGATGCTTTGCTCAATAATCAAACCATCCCGGTCAATTTACGGAACCAGACTGTTTTTTATACCGGGCCGTCACCGGCGCGGCCGGGTAGAGCAGTCGGAAGTGCCGGACCAACTACCGCCTATCGAATGGATGATTATACTCCGTTGCTCTTGAGACAAACAGGATTAAGGGGTATGATCGGCAAAGGCAATCGAAACAAAGAGGTTATTAGGGCGATTATAGAAACAAAAGCGGTCTATTTTGCAGCCGTCGGCGGCGCGGGCGCCTTAATAGCGGAAAGCATAGAACGCGCGGAGCCGGTCGGTTATGAGAGTTTGGGAACGGAAGCCATATTCCGATTTACGATAAAGGCCCTGCCTCTTATCGTTGCAATCGATACCACAGGCAACAATCTCTACAGCCTTTAATTCATCCGTTTCGAGGTTATGTAATGACGCGGAACAAAAAGACAGATTTCATGCTAGGTCCGTTATTGTTTCTCATGACGATACTTTTTATCAATTTCTGCGCGCGCATGATTTTTTCACCCCTCTTAGTAACTCTTGAAACCGAGTTTGGTGTTTCTCACGCGGAAGCCGGTAGATTTTTCCTTTTTTTATCCGCCCCCTACGGCATTATGATGCTCTTCTCAGGATTTGTTTCAAAAAAGGTCCGGCATCGAGGGGCGATTTTCCTATCGATCATGATAGCCGGTACAGGTGTTTTCCTTGTGTCGCGGAGCAGCTCACTCGTTCTTTTTAAAGCCGGACTCATTTTAACCGGATTGGGGGGCGGGCTCTATGTCCTTATCGGTGCAGTTTTTCTTCAACCGATGGTCGTGGCCACTTTTTTTCCTGCATTCCTGACAGCCCTTTCCAAATTGATACCGCCGCGGATGAGGAACGTTGCCACTTCCGTCCTTATTCCGTTCGGGTATCTGTTCGGAGGCGGCGTAGCACCTTCCTTTCTCGGTTTCCTTGCCGATCCGGGGTACTTCCCTTTGGGCATTACCTTGTTGGGTGGAATCATGATTGCCGCGCTTCCTCTTCTCCGTACTTTACGGATTGCCCGGAAACTTGTCGCTGCTGAAGATTAGGAAAATTTTCATTGAAAAAGAGTAGTATTCTTATCGGTCAAATTTTGTTCCTCGTTGTCATAATCTTCGTCAATATCTGTGCCAGGATGGTCCTTTCTCCTCTCCTTGTGAAAGTAGAGCAAGATCTTGGAGTGACGCATGCGGAGGCAGGTCGATTTTTCCTCATTATTTCTATTACTTTCAGCTTAACAATGCTCTTGTCGGGATTTGTATCCCAAAAAATACAACATCGCGGGACGCTGCTTCTCTCTATTGCAGTCATCGCCTCTTCAACTCTCCTTATTGCGTTGAGTAGTTCTCTTTTTGTCTTTAAAATTGGTCTCGTTTTTATCGGAGTGGGTGCCGGACTCTACGGTCCGTCCGGTTTGGCGACGATTACCACCTTAGCCGACAGCGAACATTGGGGGAAAGCCTACTCTCTCCACGAGTTGGGACCGGGAATTGCGTTTGTAATGGCGCCGGTGGTGGCTGAAATCGGTCTGCGAATCGGTACATGGCGCACCTCTTTTATCATTTTGAGTGTTCTCAATATGGTTATTTTCATTTTATTCGCGCTTTTGGGAAAGGGCGGCAGGGAAAAGGGGGAGCCTCCCCACTTCGAGAACCTGAAACAGGTTTTCGCCCTTCCATCCTTTTGGATACTAACGATTTTTTTCATGATTGTTTCAGGTTACAGGATGGGTGTCTATTCCATGCTGCCCACATTTCTGGTTGTAGAGCGATCATTAGATCATTCATTCGTCAATATTTTGATCAGTGTATCTCGAATCTCAGGATTGGTGGTTATTATCATATCCGGAATGATGGTAGACCGATTCGGCGAGAAAGTGGTAATCGGCTGGATCAGTGCAGTTACAGGAACTCTGACCCTTCTCATCGGTATTGCCAAAGGTCCGTATTTGATTATTATGGTTATTCTGCAACCGATGCTGGTCGACGCTTTTTTCCCGGCCGCGTTATCGGCGATTGCAAAAGTAGGTCCGAACCGCATTCACAATGTATCGATTTCCCTGATCGTCCCTTTAGGTTATTTCTTCGGAGCAGGTGTGGTGCCGGCATTCATGGGGTATTTGGCCGATATCCGCCATTTCCCGTTAGGATTTATAGTATTAGGGGCCATGGTCTTCGCTGCAATGCCGTTTCTGCGACGATTGAGATGATGCACGGGCGGTGCGAAAAGGCAAACGCTCTCGTGCCGCTCAAAACCCGTCTATTTAATGAGGATGAATTCCACGCGGCGGTTTTTCCACCTGTTTTCTTCATCACTGAAAGGAACAATAGGCTGAG
>CAZJBZ010000350.1:0-4890 GCA_964543975.1 uncultured Spirochaetales bacterium | reverse complement strand
ATTTTCATTTTTCCGGGTCACGGTCCCCCAACTACAACCAAAATTGAGAAAATGTTCAATCCCACAATTCAGCAGATATTGAGTTCCGGTCCTACCGATCCGACAGCGACTTAAGCGTTTCTTTAAATCGGGTCGGCAAAGGAGAACGAAATGTATGTATTTCGTCGGAACCCGGAAGACGTATTTTGAGCTTATACGCGTGAAGGTGAAGAGTTTCATCAGGAAACCGTTTGTCCCTGCGGGTGTAAACCGGGTCTCCTAAAATCGGAGCAGAAATCGACTGCATATGGACGCGAAGCTGATGGGTCCTGCCGGTTTTTGGATTTAACGCGACAAATGAGTAGTTACCGTAGCTTTTAAGAACCCGATAGTGGGTAAGAGCACTCTTTCCTCCCGTTTCGGTCACGGCAAACCGTTTGCGGTGATGTTTGTCCCTTATAACGTTTTTATCGATTATTCCACGCCGAGGCACGGGAGTCCCCTTTACAACGGCAAGATAGGTTTTTTCTACTCTTCTGGAGCGAAACTGCTTCGCAAGGAACTCCAATGCCCGAGGATTCTTTGCTACAACGACAATACCTGAAGTGTCTTTATCCAATCGATGGACGACTCCGGGTCGTATTTGCTCCTGTTCAAAAGCCTGCTTCATATACCGCGATCGATACAAAATGCCCTGGATAAGGGTATTGTGAAAATTACCGTGGGCTGGGTGTACTACCATTCCGACAGGTTTATCGACAACTACTGCCTGGTCGTTTTCGTAGAGAATTTCCAAGGCGACCGGTTCAGGCTCAACGGTAGGAGGCTCTTCATCTTTATACGTGAGGACCACCCTATCGCCGTTTTCAACCGGTTTTGACGATTTTACCGACTGTCCGTTTACAGTAACATCGAGGAGCCGATGTTTTAGTTGGCTTCGGGTCAGGATGCCGTTATGTTCGGCGATATATTTATCGAGCCGTATTTGACTCTTCTCCGGTAAGGAGACAATCAATTCACTCTTTTTCATTTTCTTGGTCTTCAATTATTCTTCCGATTATAAAATCCGTTAAAGCGATAGCCGCCGAAATACCGACCGCGGTGAGAACAACGCCGATTTTTTCTTCTTCCGTTAGCGGAGTCGGATTTTGGTTGCCGAGCAAAGACGGCGCGTACGCCTCGTCAAACTCGTTTTCTCCGTATCGTATAAGACCGTAGGTGATATTTGTTACAAAAAGAGTAAGCGGGAAGGAGCCGATGAGAAGTACCTCCGCTCGCCTGACATCGTGAAGCCATTGAGGGAATTCATCATTTTTATACGGTGCAGGCGTGAAGGTTTGACTATCCGCGGCAAAAAGTGGTGGAAATAGTATCGAAAAAAGAATGAACACGAAAACCGCTTTTTTTATCATAGTATTCCTGCCCCTAGTGCCGCACGCCGAAAATATGAGAGCCGAGGCGGACCATAGTAGACCCTTCTTCAACGGCTATTTCATAGTCGGAAGACATTCCCATTGATAAGGTATCGAGAGGAGTTTCCGGATATCTTCTCGTGCTTTTTTCATAGATACTCCTCAACCGGCGAAAAGAGGTTCGGATTGTGTTCACGTCATCGGTAAATGGAGCAATCGTCATGAGACCGCGGACAGTAATATGTGGACAATCGGCCACCTCATCGAATGTTCGCCAGAGGTCGTCTTCGTTACGAAATCCCTGTTTCGATTCCTCGCCTGAAGTGTTGAACTCGAAAAGAATATTCATTTTTTTGTCCGCTTTCCGACACTCCTTTTCAATAACATTCAGAGTTGAAGTTTTGTCGACAGAATCGATCCAGTCCACAAAAGCTACGGCATCTTTCGCTTTATTTCTTTGCAGATGACCGATTAAGTGGAGTTCGATATCTTTCGGAAGATCGGAATATTTTTCCAGAGCCTCAAAAACCCGATTTTCACCGAAGAGGTGTTGACCGCATTGATACGCTTCCAGCACGACTTCTTTTTTCTTTGTCTTCGTGACTGCCATGAGTTGAATTTCATCCGGATTTCTGCCAATTCGTTCAGCCGTCTCTTTAATTTTTTCTTGTATTGTTTTAATATTTTTACAAATGGAGCTATTCATAGTATATTAATTATAACAGAATTTATAAAAACGTGGAACATATCGTAAACTTGACATTTAATAGGTTCTTAACTACATTTGTGGCAATTGCCACATATCCCTCTTTTGCGAGAGTCTCATTTTATCAAATTTTAATAGGTAGGTGAAAAATATGAAAGGTAGCTGGTCTGAGCGGCAGAAATCTACGTGGACTGAGAAGGTTGGATTGGCTGAAATGTTAAAAGGTGGAGTCATCATGGATGTGGTGACACCGGAACAGGCAAAAATCGCCGAAGACGCCGGCGCCGTGGCTGTCATGGCTTTAGAGCGAGTACCTGCTGATATAAGAGCGCACGGTGGTGTAGCCCGGATGTCCGACCCAAAAATGATAAAGGATATACAGAAAACCGTATCTATTCCCGTCATGGCAAAATGCAGAATCGGTCACTTCGCGGAGGCCCAAATACTCCAGGCTTTAGGTGTTGATTTTGTCGATGAGAGTGAAGTATTAACACCTGCCGACGATAATTATCATGTTAATAAAGAGCTGTTTAAAGTTCCTTTCGTATGCGGTTGTAGAGACCTTGGTGAAGCCCTCCGCAGAATCGGTGAAGGTGCCGCCATGATCCGGACCAAGGGTGAAGCCGGTACCGGAGACATCATCGAAGCGGTCCGACATATGAGAAGCGTCATGGACGGTATTCGCAGACTGACTTCTCTTCCGAAAGAGGAGTTAATGGGAGAGGCAAAACGACTCGGAGCCCCTTATGAATTGGTGGTAGAAATTGCTGAAATGGGAAAATTACCTGTTCCCAATTTCTCGGCAGGTGGTATCGCCACTCCCGCGGATGCGTCTCTCATGATGCAGCTTGGAGCTGAGGCTGTTTTCGTCGGTTCAGGAATCTTCAAATCAAATAACCCGAAAAAACGGGCCAAGGCAATTGTGGAGGCGGTAACCTACTACGACAATCCTCATAAACTTGCAGAGATTTCGATGGATTTAGGAGAACCGATGCCGGGAACCGCTGCTCGTTCGTTGGAAGAGAATGAACTGTTGGCAAACCGCGGCTGGTAATTCTTAGCGTCCTCAATTGTAACAGATTACCATGAACAGGCAATAAACGGACTGTATTGGTGCACACAGTAGGAATACTCGCCTTACAGGGTGACTTTGATAAACATCTTCATCTACTCAATAAAATCGGTATTAATGGGAAAAAGGTCCGACTTCCCAATGATTTACTCGGCATCGACGGATTAATCATTCCCGGCGGTGAGAGCACGACCATGGGGCGGCTTTTAACGAACTTCAATCTTTATGAACCAATACGAAACCGCATTGAAGGGGGCATGCCCGTGTTCGGTACATGCGCCGGGATGATACTTTTGGCCCGTTCCGTTATTCATTCCCACCGGAAACGTGATCAACCACATTTCGGAGCTCTTGACATTGATGTGACGCGCAACGCCTACGGCAGACAGATAGAGAGTTTTGAAGCTGTTTTAGATAACGGTTTTTTTAACCATGTCCCGCTAAAGGCTGTTTTTATCAGAGCACCTCAAATCAGTCGAATTGGGGATGACGTCGCCATACTTGCTGAATTTGAAAACAAACCTGTTTTTGTCAGGCAAAAGAATGTTATCGCCGCCAGTTTTCATCCGGAATTGACCGACGACACACGTATCCATGAATATTTTATTTCTCTATTGTGATGCGGAAACCGTACTGCAACACATTATTCGAAACCCATTAAGAGCGCGTTACCGACGATTTTGGACAACAATAGCCAACACTCAACGAAGCGAGAATTGGCTATTTCGTTACAGTAAAAGGAAATACATTGTGGGCGGCGAGAGACTTGAACTCCCGACATCCTGCTTGTAAGGCAGGCGCTCTCCCAGCTGAGCTAGCCGCCCAATTGACACTGAAAAATAACAAAAACGATCCGTTTTGTCAATGTAAAAATGCAGATGGATTACTCCTTCTCAAACAGATAGGTATTCGTTGAAACGGTCCTTCCCTTTTCTTCATATCCTAACGTAATGTAGTAGACAGGTGCATCATCCTCAATAAAAAAAGTAAAAAATCTCGTATCAGGCTCCCAAACGTCCGGCTCGATCCTCCGTCCCCGATAGAAACAGATAACCGAATCTCCGTGACCAAAATATGTACCCTCGACGCGCAGCCGCGCCTTTTTATGATCATCTGCAACTGTTTCAGCTCCCGCTCGATCGTCTGGAACTTCCTGAGCAGCGGTCCCACTTTTTTCCTTTTCGAAATTGAACGATACATTCCGAAAAGGCAATCGCGAAAAGAGGAGGACGGAATAGATGAGAGGGTGATCGTCTCCATCCCGTGCCGTAGAGAAGCCGAAGTGGGTCCATTCAGGATTGAGCAACACCTTTTTATGGGCCGGACTCTCAAACCATCGATTCGGTATTTCTTGTATCAAACCGGGGACCGCTCGGCCTAAAAGTTCTCCTACTACAAGGGCAGTACCGCCGAGTTCCCTGTACCGCTCATCGGCTCTCCTCCCCTCCGAATCGATGTGTGCAAGCAGTTGCCGTTCAGCAAGTATTTCGGCGTATTCGCGAGCGCATTCGGTTAAAAGTTCATCGTAGCGAACAATCTGCACGTTTTTTTCAGAACGAAGTCGATTTATCTCACGCAGTATCGATTTCTCCTGCCCGGTTAATCCATTCGATTCTCCATTTTGATCACAAACTCCGATTTCAGCCGCAATGAGAGTGAAAATACAGCATATTGATATAAAAAAAATTAGTCGCATCTACCGTTCCGTTATTATTTTCTTT
>CAZJBZ010000349.1:0-4893 GCA_964543975.1 uncultured Spirochaetales bacterium | reverse complement strand
ATAAACAGGAAAAATGATGTTTTCTTCCCAAAAAGTTCTTTTTTTTCCTCACAGGTCCTGTTATCCAAATTGCCCGACTGTTTCAAATTTTCCCACACATCACTGATAAGGTCGTAGATCATATCTTTCTCGGCATCATTTTCCAATCGGCCCGAAGGTTTCGCGCGCAGATACTTTTGTAATTGTATTGAATAAAATGCCCGCCAATCGTCGAGAAGTTCGTTCTCCTGACGAAACATTCCATAACTGTTTACAAACCGATCCAACATTTTCGTTGAATAGCTTTTTTTGTTTACTTTTTGCGCAATGATCCAGCACTTTGCCGCACCGTTGACGAAACCGATCTTTTTGAGTGCTATACCGAAATAGAAAAGAATTTTATCAAGCTGCCCGGCATCCTCTACAGGGCATGTATCGAGCGCAACCTTAAAAGATTCTACGGCTTTTTCCGGCTGATGTTTGGTAAGGTACTCCTTACCCTGTTTAAGATAGATGCTGCTTTTATTCATCTACCTGACCCCCGCGACAAAGATACTAATGAAATTATTTTTTGGCAATATAATGAACAATCTTCTTGACCATAGACCTTTCTAGTAATATATTTTTTTCGAAAATATATTTCCAAATCATGATTATATTGTCTAAAGCAATCATTTAACATTTGTAGGAGGATTCTATGAAAATTAAACCAATCGGCGATAGGGTGCTAGTGAAGATGGAAGACGTTGAAGAGAAAACTTCCGGTGGTATTTACATACCCCAAACCGCTCAAGAAAAGACTCAGATAGGCAAAATCGTCGCCATCGGTGATGATAAAGATGCCATCAAAGTAAAAGTCGGACAAAAAATCATGTATGATAAATACGCGGGAACCTCCGTCAAGCTCGATGGCGAAGAACAACTCATCATGAAGATGGCTGACGTCCTGGCAATTATTGAATAACAGTTGATCATAACGTGAGTGCGGGAGCAGCATTTTCATGCTGCTCTTTGTTTTTTCGCTGAGTTTTTCATATCGCTTGGAAGCAACACCCGAAACCATGAACATAGACCGGCTACGCCGGTCTATGTTCATGGCAGGTTTAAACTACAGACAGAGAACGTCATTGCAGCGTAATCGCGTAACGGATTCGGCAGAGAAGCTGTTCCCGTTACCGATTATTGCGAATAGAGAAACGATTCTATCTCTTCCAGCAAAAATCTGTCTTTTTTAATACTCCTTCTCGTTTCCGGTAACGATTCGAGGAAGTACCTGCCGTAGCTTTTCGCAATGATTCTGGAATCAAGAATAAGAATAACACCCCTGTCGGTATAACGGCGCATAAGCCTTCCGAAACCTTGTTTCAGTTTCATTACCGCCTCAGGTAAGGCGAGTTCCATGAAGGAGTTCCCCCCTCGGGCTTCTATTGCTTCCATTCGGGCTTGAATAATAGGTCCTGTCGGTACTTTAAAAGGGAGTCGGCAGATGATGACTATCTTTAGCGTCTCCCCCGGAGCATCGATTCCTTCCCAAAAAGAGGCTGTCGCAAACAGGACACTGGCAATGTCTTTCGTAAAATTACGTAAGAGAGCAGCCCGATCACTGTTTCCCTGCTTAAAACTGGTTATTTGTTCCCTTTCTAATTCCGGTTTAACGGCAGTATATGTTTTTTCCAGCATATCATACGAGGTAAATAAGACGAGCCCCCTGCCTTCCGTTAAGAGTAACGTCTTGGTCACGAGGAGAGAAATAAAATCTTGATATTCCGGTTTTTCGGGAGTCGGTGCGTCTTCAGGAACAGCGAGAAGAACATTGTCCCGATAGGGAAAAGGAGAAGGGAAAATATTATAGTTCACGCTTTGCTCCTCGGCCGTATCAAGCCCTATTCTCCGGCTCCAATAGGCGAAACTTTCCTTTACCGTTAGTGTAGCGGAAGTACACGCGATAGTTCCGTAGCGCTCGTAAAGCGCCTCCCGCATCAAAGGGGCAATATCTAAAGGGGAAATGGTAAAACGAACAAACCGGTTTTCCGTCCGTCTCCCCACTCGCTCCAGCCAAAAAACAGAGCGAGGATGTTCATCAAAAACGTTAAACCTGCTGCATATCGATCCCACATGTTCCAACGCGGTCCGCACCGTTTCCACTTCATAAACAATCGGTAAATCGTTCTCTTTGAAGGTGAAATTTTCAATCGAGGACGCAAGAGCGTGGATTAAATCGATAAGCCTGGCATGCAGTTCACTTAATTGCTCTTGAAGAAGATGGAGAATCCCCTTCGGTGTATTCTTGGTTAATCGGAGCGCGCTGCTGCTCTCTATAAAAGAAAGTATCGCGTTTTCCACACCATCACACTGTTCCCGCACCCGTTCGATGCTTGATGGTATTTTCGATAAATAATCGTTTGTCCCTATTATTGATTGGAGCCGCAGCACCAAACCGTATACTCTGTTTTTCTTTTTACGGTAGAGCCTATTCAATTGCTTTGATACTGTTCCCTTTGAGAATGACTCCGAAAAAAAAGATGTGGCGCTTGATTCAATGTTATGAGCTTCATCGAAAATGACTCTTTGAAAGGGCGGTAACACAGCCGAGTTTTCGTAACCCGCTCCTTCCAATCGCATTGCCAAATCGGAAAAAAGAAGATGGTGGTTTGAGACGAGGACCTGAGCGGCAGCCGCTTCCCTGCGCGCCTTCAGGACGTAACATTGCTCTCTTCGGGGGCAGCGCAATCCTAAACAGGTGTCGGCTTCCGAGTTCACCGAACTCCACAACCGGTCCTCAACGTAAAACCCGATATCGGTTCTATTTCCGGTCGGTGAACTCTTGACCCATTCCGCCAGCGAGCTCAAATCATCATCCTCTTCACGAAAGAGCGTATTCTCCTCCAACCGTTCAGCGAGCCGCCTAAGACAGATATAATTACCCCGTCCCTTGACAAGCACGTAGGAAACCTCTGAGCCCAAGAGCTCTTTTACGAGCGGAATGTCTTTTTCAACTAGCTGCTGTTGAAGATTGATGGTGGCCGTAGAAATGACGACTCTTTCATTGTTCTTCTCCGCCCACCTGAAAGCCGGGAGAAGATAAGCCAACGATTTGCCTACTCCCGTGCCTGCTTCGGCAACGGTAATCAGATCTTCGTTTAAAGCATCAACAACGGCTTCGAGCATTTCCATTTGTACATTACGAGGTTCATAAAATTGGACCAGTCTACTGAGCCGTCCTCCGGGGGCAAGAATAGATACCAGTTCTTCCGAAGAGATCGTTTGTTTCTCCTGTCTCAAGATCGGTTCGGCGACAATATAGAGCGAATCGACGGTGTTATTGACAATGATGAACCCCACCCCCTGGTTCCCGATCTTAGAAGCTATCGCAAGATCGGCCTTGCTTGGCCGCAATAGTCCGGAGGGATGGTTGTGGATAATCACGTCACCCTTTTCGATATAGGGGTCTAATGCCGGGACCTGCTCGGTATCTCCCCTGGCCACAATATCCAGATCAATGATCAGGCCTTCATTATCACTTTTTGCAACCGCCAGAACTTCATTACCATCCGCTTCCGTAATAGCAACGGACAACTTGTCTCTCACTCTATGATGGAGTCGTGAAATATCATTCATCGCACCGGCATTATAAAAAGTTATTTCTGTTGACACAATATGATCAATGTGTTAGAGGTATGGTACCTACACAAGGATCAATAGAGGAGCGGTCATCAAGAGTAGTATGGTATAGGGAATGGGGAACCGTATTACCATGACGAAAGGGAGTGACCGCCGAAACAGTTCTATGCCCCCATCATGATACTGTTGGTTGCCGGTGCTAAATCACCGGAACTGTCACGATTTGTGGAGCGCTATTGATCTCCTTCAATTGATTTTCTTCAATTGAACATCTTCAATGGGAGCAAATCTAAACGAAGCAGATCGAACAATACTCCGGTACTTTTGATCCTGACAGTAATAAGCGGAGGTATATAATGAGTAAAGAATTACAGCCCAAAATCCCGGTAGCCGTACTGGGAGCCACCGGAACGGTCGGACAAAAATTCATCATTTTGTTACACGATCATCCGTTTTTCGAAGTCACGGAACTAGTCGCCTCTCCGCGTTCGGCGGGAAATCGTTACGCGGATGTCTGTAAGTGGAAACAAGACAAATTCATTCCGAAAAAGATAGGCGATATGATCGTAAAATCCACAGACGATACATTGAACAGCACCATACTCTTCTCCGGCATGGATAGTTCCGTTGCCGGGCCTGCCGAAGAGAAGTATGCTGATGCAGGTCATGTGGTCATAAGTAATTCAAAAAACCATAGGATGGATGACGATGTACCACTTATAATCCCGGAAATAAATCCTGATCACTTTGAGTTGATAAAAACACAGCCATACAAGGGGTGTATTATTACTAATTCGAACTGCTCTACCATGTTTTTAGCCATGGCCTTAGCTCCGCTTCACAAGGTAATTGGAGTAGAATCGGTGATTGTCTCTACGATGCAGGCCGTCAGCGGTGCAGGATACCCCGGAGTGGCCTCGATGGATATTCTCGGCAATGTCGTACCTTATATCGGGGGAGAGGAGCCGAAAGTTGAAACTGAGGCCCAAAAGATTTTGGGCACTTTGACCGGAGGTTCCATCAAACCTGCCGATTTTAGAGTCAGTGCTCATTGCAACAGAGTCCCGGTATTCGACGGACACACCGAAACTCTTTCTATAAAATTTTCGAGAAAAACTTCCTTAGAAGAGGTTAAGCAGGTTTTAAGCGATTTCAAGGGGCTGCCTCAAGAGTTACAACTACCCTCCGCCCCGGAAAATCCGATCATTGTTTTTGAGGAAGAGGACCGACCACAGCCTGCCCGCGATATTTGGAAAAACAGAGGGATGTCCACCTGCATCGGTCGAATAAGAG
>CAZJBZ010000348.1:0-4905 GCA_964543975.1 uncultured Spirochaetales bacterium | reverse complement strand
GGGGAGGACGCGTGGTTCCGCGGCGACACCGAGGACTACGACCTCGTCGTCCTCGACCTCGGCCTTCCGGGGATGGACGGCCTGTCGGTGCTGCGCCGATGGCGGGCGAACGGGCGGGACATGCCCGTCCTCGTCCTCACCGCCCGGGGAAGCTGGGCCGAGCGCGTGGCATCAAGCCCGACGCCTCTGCCGGAGATGTTGGTCACCTCTTTCGCGGTTGAGAAACCGGGTTCAAAAATCAAATTGAAAGCCTCAACATCGGACAATTCTTTATTTGGATGGATCACACCCCGTTCGACTGCCTTTTGACGGACACCGTCCACGCTAATTCCCTTGCCGTCGTCGGAAATCTCTATGATGATCATGTTTCCTTCATTACTTGCCCGCAGGAGCACCCTCCCTTCGGGAGGTTTTCCCGCTTTCCGGCGCTCTTCCGGTTGTTCAATTCCGTGGTCGATGGAATTGCGTACACAATGGATAAGGGGATCGAGCAGATCGTCGATGACCGATTTATCAAGCTCCGTGTCCTCCCCCTCTATGATCA
Organism: uncultured Spirochaetales bacterium; assembly: GCA_964543975.1. Lineage (GTDB taxonomy): Bacteria > Spirochaetota > Spirochaetia > SPDA01 > CAZJBZ01 > CAZJBZ01. The sequence continues at coordinate 4,361 of CAZJBZ010000348.1, read as the reverse complement.
ATTTTACCTGTTTCTCGAGAGATTTTGATAAATCACGAACCAACCGGGGAAAACGGGAAAATATTTGAGAAATAGGGACCATTCGAATTTGCAATACCTTCTCATGAAGCTCCGTAGTAATACGGCCTAAATTCTGGGCCGTACCCCGAAAATGAGCAACGGTAGTTTTCAGACCGTTTTCAAAGCTGTCAAAATGGGAAAAGATATCGCCGAATGAATCGTAAATTTCCTTCTTAATCTCTTTTATCGATACTCCGTCATTGATCCGCTGCAGATACTCGGGAAGCTTCTCGAAAAGTTCCCTCTGTTTTTCTCGAAAGATATTTTCAGTATTTTGAAAGTCAAGAAGAGATTCGCTGAAGAGATTATTCAACTGGTTAAAGGTCGCTTTGGTAATAACCGCTTCACTTACCAAATTGAGGAGGTTGTCGATCCTCGTGCTGTCGACTCGCAGGACCGAACCTTTCGTACTGGATTTCTTTATCTCCGGCTGTTTCGGTTCTTCTTTCTCAGCTTGATCGAGTCCTTCCGCGGCTTCTTTCGCCGATGCCGGAATTTCCGACCCTTCATCCTCGATCTCCCTAACGGAGTCGTCAGTAACTGAACCGACATCTTTTGGCGCCGAGGCAGCAGCCGCCCCTCCGGCACTTTCTGAAACCTGTGCCGATTCTTCCTCTTCCGAATCGAGCAGATCCAACTCAATTTCACTCACGACATCCGGAATATCGGCTTTTTCGCGCAGCTCTTCAGCTGAAGTTTCCGTCGCGACAAAGTATTCTACGGTAGGATGGTATTTATCTTCGTATAACTCATCAAATTCCGGGACGGTTTTTAATATTGAACCCATCTCTTTTAGTGCCGCGAATACTTGTATGCCGCCGACGGTATTCATAGGATTATCTTCATCGAAATACACGGCGACCCGAAAAATGTTCTGCCCTTCACCGGCGAGTTCCCGCATTTCGGCAAGCTCATAATCTGAGGCAACCGAATCGTCGGTCTTCTTCGCAGCAGAAGATTTTGACGCTGCCGCGGAACGGCTTGATTGAGCGGAGGAGGATGATTTAGCCGGTTTAGCGGCCTGACGGTTCTCTTCCGTTAGATAACTTCGAAGGTTCTCTTTTATTTCCGAAATATCTTCACCATAAACCTCTCCCTCACTTCGAGAATCGAGCATGGCTTTTATTATGTCGATTGAAGCAAGAAGCGTGTCGATTAAATCGCCGTCTACCGCTACCTCTTTATTCCTGATACCGTCGAAAACATCTTCGACAATATGCGTAAATTCGGAAAGTTCCATCATCTGGACGGTAGCGGCGCCGCCTTTCAATGTATGGGCGGCACGAAAAATTTCATCTACCGCGTCTCTATTCGTCGGCTCATTTTCAAGAACTAAAAGATTCTGTTCCAAAGCATCAACTTGGGATTGGGCTTCCATGAAAAAATCTTTTAATAGTTCTTCATTGTTCGGATCAAGGTAGTCGCTCATAAGTTAGTCAATTTTTATATATATATACTCTAAAGTCAAGTGTCTTTAATATGAAATTAAGATAGCTCCTTTTTCTTTCGATAATAACAATAACTTTACCTGAGCATCTTTTAAAAGAGGGATATGTGGCAGTTGCAAAAATACCAATTTTTTCTATTGGCGTATGAAACTATTTCGGTCCCGATACGATGGCGATTTTTGCAAGCACCTCACCTCTATCTTTTTTTTTTGAAGGTTTCGGTATAGACTTTACAGTAAACGAGGTGCTTACGTGATGAAAAAAAGCATATTTATCCTGTTACTCGGATTAATGCTCCTTGTAACGGCAATGAACGGGTTTTCGGCCGACCTTCTCGTTCCGACTCTCGATCTGATAACAAGAGGATATTTTGATGACGATGGACGGTTCGTTGCAGGTGCGAGAGGGTCGATCGACCTTCTGGTTGCAGGCGGCTATAAGTTCGGCGGAAGGCTCATATTGAACATGGAAAGCGATAATCTGGAACAGATTACCGCCGGCACCACTGTTCAATTTAAAACGGTAAGCGTCACGGCAAGAGAATTATTCGGGATGCCGTTTAATCTTTCCTATTTTATCGGCCAACATACAACATTCTGTAACGGTGATATCTTTACAGAGTATTTCGGGGCGGAACGGTTTGCAACAAATATGCGGGGCTTTCTCTATTATCCGGAAGGCATCCGATACGACGGAATTCACAATCTGGCAGGGACCGGTTTGGCGGTCACAACCTCACCAAATCTTTCCAACGTTTTTTTAGGCGAATTGTACCTCTACCAGGACTCGTATTTAGGGAAAGGCTTTTTTTCTTCCGATCTTAGGACCCTCATCAATCTGGAACTGTTCAAATTCGAGGCGTTCGCAGGCTCATCCCTCCCGGTATCAACGGCAGGACTTTACCGTGCCGGTGTATTGATGCTGTATAAAACCCCGGAAGGAGTCGGTGAATTCCTCTCCCAGATCGGTATTCCCCGGTGGGACCCGGTTAACGACCCTTTTTCCATCGATCTATTCTATTTTCTGTTTGAACCGAGGGTGCGTATCGGATTTTTCTCGATAATTTTAACACTTTTCTGGCATCCCGAATATTACAATCGACAGCCGACCAACGAACTCGGCACCTCGGACCTTAACGTCAATTTTCTCTTCGGAGAACCTGAGAAGAGTATTTTGAGCGGCGGCTTAGAGGGCACCTTCACGTTCAGTACTTCCGGAGAAAAAGAACAGTTTAAAGCGGTGGTCTCTCCTTACTTCAGCGCCATTACGGCGGGTGTGGTTTGGAATTTAAAAATCAAAACAAAAGTGTTCCCTTTTGAACCGAATGACTTTATCGAAGGGTATATTGGAGTAAAGGCGGAGTTTTAATGATGCGTACCGTAAAAATAACAGTAATAGCGATCCTTTTTTTTACCTTATCGGGCATTACCCTGTACGCTCTCGAAATCGGCTCGGAGTTTACAATAGGTAATATAGCATTTAGACGAGACAGAGAGTCGACGGCAACAGGATTCGAAGGGGCATACTATCCATGGGGAATCAGCGCCTATCTCAATCACGACCTCTCGGAAGATTTCAGGCTTCACGCGGGATTCTTTATGGACCCTATCCTGAGAAATACCATCTATACCAAATTTACCTATAGACATAAGTTTATTACGTTGGGAGTGGGGCCATTTTTCGGGGTCCTCAACTCGCCCACATCCATCCTCAAATCCGGAATTACAACCAACATTAAGCTGGAAGCTCCGGGAATCATTTTCGTCGACTTTCGTACCGACAGTTCGATTGGAGGAAACATCGTCCAGGAGGGTGATTATATCCAAGAACGCAGCGATATTTCGCTCGGTTTCTACATTCCTCATGCGATCTGTTCAGTCAACCTATTCACTAAAAAATACACCGAAAAAACCGAAACCGGTGAAACGGTTGACAATCTGAGCGAATATTCTTTCGCGGTAGATATTTATCAAAAAAACGCGCCGCTTAAAATACTTCTTACCTTAGGTTTTCAAAATCTTTCGAAAACCTATATTGTCGCCAATACCGCTTCAACCCATTCCTTAGGCACACTTTTCGCCGATGTACGGAGCGATATTTATCTCACCGATTATTTAACTCTTATGGCCCAATTCAGAGGAGGGGTCTATACCTTCGGTCTGAATGAACTAACAGGACTCTCTAATCCCGGAGGGTTTCTCTTCAATGTCGCTGCAGGATTTTCACTCAACATAGATGCCGTCGTAGAAAAAACAAAAAAGCCGCGTGTAGAAGAATAGGGGATTGAACATTTTGAACGCACCCAAAAGTACGAGTGCACTAAAAAAAAGCTCTTCCTCACTTGAGGAAGAGCTCTTCTATACTGCTTTGATTTTTCTCCGGTAAAATTGATATCAAAGACCGGATTACCTATTCGGTTCCTCCACCGCCTTCTTCTAATTCCTGCTGTTCTTGGTGCATTTTCTTTCTCTCGAGGGTCCGCAAGACCTGTTGTTCACCAAGACGCTCAAATTCCGCCGTTCGTCGGCCCTCTTCACGCTGTTCAAGTATGCCCCAAACCTCTTCATTGTTAACGTCGGTGTCCAGGGTCAAGACAGCTTTATCGTAAATGATAGAAATATCTTTTACATAGGAGATAAAATCTCCTCCTATCTGTTCCGCGCCCCGTAGAAAACGAATACCCTTTAATTTTACCGCCGGAGTGGCTTTCGGATAGAGCGGATAACGGCGAAGTTCGCGGTCCTTAACTTCGGAGATATAATTTGGGTTCTGCCAGGTAAGCGTTCTCCAACCGTCGAAGTAGAGATAACCCAAGAAGATCGTTTTTTCTTCGTTATTCTGATCTTCAAAAAT
>CAZJBZ010000347.1:0-4954 GCA_964543975.1 uncultured Spirochaetales bacterium | reverse complement strand
TTCAGGTCAAAGGTCCCGCTCTCCAAGAACAGCGTCGTCGCCCCAATCGCCTGCGTTTGTCCCACACTTCCCGTACTCGTCAGCGTCACCGTCGACCCCGAGGTAAGCCCCGCTATGGTAAACCCGCCTCCGTCATCGGTAAAGCTCACCGCTCCCAACGTATTCGTGTCCCCGTCCAACGTCACCACATCGTTCGCTTGGGTCAAGGTATACGCTCCGGCACCTCCGCTCCCCAGCAGGGTAAGGGTGGTCACCCCCGTCATCGCCGCACTCTGCGTCACTGCCGTCGCCGTACCAGTATCAAGCGTTACAGCGTTCGTGTTCGCGTTCACACCAGTCATCCCAAACCCGTTGTCGTCTCGGAAACTCAACGCTCCGCCCAATGCCGCGTTATCCACATCAAGCGTCGTCACATTGTTGTTCTGTGTTCCCAGCGTATACGTCCCGCTTCCGTCAAGCGTCAGTGTCGTCGCCGTTATTGCGCCCGCTTGCGAGACTGTACCGCTTGTGGTAATTAATAAGGTGCTATTAACACTCGAAGTACCGAATGTAATATTGTTTGCATCTGTTATGCTAATATTATTACCGTTGGTAATTGAAACGTTCCCCTGAAAATTATTCGATGTATTAGTGAGAGAAAGATCGTTTGCACCACCAACGGCGATTGTCGTCGTCCCGGTAACGGAAAAGGCCAACGTACTTGCCACAGTAATTGCCGCACTATTTCCGAAAACAGCATTTCCGGATACCGTTACCGTTACACCTGTACCGGCAGCGTTTGAAAGTGTGTCGTAAACGGTAAGAGTGCCGTCTATCGATACCGTTTGGTCACCGATATCGAGGGTACCGGCGCTTATAGTTACATTTCCAGTGTGGACCCCTGCATTATCCACAGTTAGTGATTGATCGAGGTTTAATGTTGCTCCGCCGTTATTGATTGTTAATTCCCCGATCGTTATCGGGCCGCCGAGATTGGAAACTGTGTCCACAATATTTATAGTAGCCGTATCACCGTTATCGTCCGGGTAACCGTCGCCTAGTTGGAAGCCGTCGCCGTCGTCCCAATTCGATTCATCCGCCCACGTTGAATCGGTGTTCCCTGTCCACGTATAATCCACCCCGAAGAGGGCGCCCACACAGGCAATAAATAAAACAGTTGTAAAAATGAGTACTCTTGTTCGTATCAAACAGCTTTTCAGCATGAAACCTTTTCCTTTCCAATAGCCCTCGTCTTTAACGACAGGCCCATCGTGATCATTTATTATCAAGCCTCTTCCAAAATGAGGATATATGGTAAATGCAAAAATTACAATTGTATACAGTATAAGTATTTAATTTTTTAACACCGATAAAACCGTTATTTTTGCATTTACCTCAAGTATATCACATTATTTTGTTAGTCGGTAAGATTTTACGAAAGCAAAAGCAACCATCTTTGATGGTGGTCACAGTTAGGCTTTGCCTTAAGGGGTTTCTTCCGGTGGTGACTTTTGCAGCACCTGCAATCGGTCATTCATGATCGGACCGGTCCTATGGGGCGCTGCCCGCAAACCACCTGCAAACAGACTGTGGTTGTTGATTACAATTGCCATTATATCGATTATGGAAAAGCACCACCTTCATTTCCCCCGTATTATAGAGCAGAATGGGGGTGTGGGAAAAGAGGACCGCGTCTATACCTATGCCGATTACCTGACCTGGCCGGATGACGAGCAATGGGAGCTGATCGACGGTGTGGCCTACAACATGTCGCCCGCTCCCGACAGGCGGCATCAGGACATTGTCGGCGAGATTTTTGTGTCATTATACACTGTTCTCACGGGGAGTCCCTGCAAAGTCTCTATAGCCCCCTTCGATGTCCGCCTATCCGATTCTCCCCAACAGGAGGACGATGAGATAACAAACGTCGTGCAGCCGGATGTGTCGGTTTTCTGCGATGAATCGGACCTGGATGAAAAAAGGTTCTCTCTTTCCTGAGGGGTTATTCGAATAGCTGCTTTTCTATTGTATTGATTCGATTTGGCCTTTTTTACAATTCCAACTTTTTCCTTGATCGGTTTAATACCATTTTAGCGGTTGAAACGGCCTCTTCGGCTTGAGATTGAGTATAGACTTCAAATGGGGCTAAATCGGGTAATCCGTTGGGATATCGTGTAGGGATATAGTACTGGTCCAAAATGGTCAGTTTTTCTGTGATTGATTCTTCAAAATCAAGCTCTTGTGCAAGTTTCCTCAAAGAATGACCGGGAACAAAACGCTTTCTTAGTATACCGTAATGCCACGCTTTCAACGCTTTCTCGGCAACTTGATGGCTCTGGAAACACACCTGGGCATAATAGCCTGCAGATAATCCGAGTTCCGCGTACCCTAAATCATTTTCCGCCTGTTTCCACCACCGTTTTGCTTCTTCCCTGCTTTCCTTCAATTTTTATACTCTCTTTCAGCACTTCTTGCACAAATCCTTTTTTTTGCCGCTGCCGTTCGAACTCTTCCGGTGTATAAATCAATACATCGGCTCCGCACGCTTCAGTAAGCAACGGAAGCACCTCTTTTCCTCTCTCCGGAAACGGTAGGTTTGTACGGCGCACCATTATGATATCCAAATCACTCCACTCGTCGTTCTCTCCACGGGCCACCGAACCAAATATAAATGCTTTCAGAAAAAGGGATTTATATTTGTTGATAAGACGAACAGCATCTTTGCGATCCATAATATCCTCACAATACTACTTCTATCCCTTAAAAGCAATTGCTCGAGTCCACTGCATAAACCGATGTTGCCTTAAGGGGCTGACCTAATCCCGGCATTTCCTACTTCCAATGCGAACACAGTAAGCCCTCTATACGGGTAAAATGGACCAGATTTGCAGTAACCACCTCCGCGAAGTGACTCATCGCTATAGCAGCGATGGCAATATCAAAATCATCGATGAGTTTTCCAACTTTCTCCAATTCGGCTTTGATAGTTCCGAAGGACACAGAGGAGCCCGGAGTCCAGGGCAGTACCTTTATTGTTCCTAACAGCTTCTCTTTCTGAGAAGTTAATAGAAGATGCTTTTTGGAAGACTTCGGGAACCGGGCAATACCATAATTGATCTCAGCTACCACAGGAGGAGCAGTCACAATTGTACCGGGACGGTGCTTTTCCAGGAAGGTAACCATCTCCGGTTCATTCCGCATTGCAGCCGAGAAAGCAGTTGTATCGAGAAGATACTTCATAAAATCGGAGCTCCCCGGTTGCGCCTGTTCGCATAGATCTCCCGTTCCATTTCCTGCGTAGCACTTCGGAGAAGTGTTTGGTCTTCCTCATCTATATCGAGCTTAAAAAAACCCGACGGCCAATGCCCCTCTTCTTTCTCTAAAGCCTTCTCACAAGCGTGGAGCACATACCGATTTCGGCTTATCCCGTGGTCCCGGGCGGCTTCATCCAGTTTCTTAAGAATCTTTTCCGGAAAATGTATTGTGGTAGACGGCATAAATAGAATATATTCTATTTATGATCTGATGTCAAGTCCCTTGCGAATTTTGTAATAACCTTCCCACCTCAAAATCATCGAGGAGTTTTTTCAAACGGAGAAGCACCACCTTCATTTCCCCCCGTATTATATAGTAGAATGGAGGTGTGAAAAAAGAGGACCGTATCTATACCTATGCCGATTATCTGGGCTGGCCGGATGACGAGCGGTGGGAGCTGATCGACGGTGCGGCGGCTGATCCGGGACCGACGGTGAACGTGAAAAGGTACGGCCGACCGGAGGTGTACGGCCCCGATGATACCTTCAAAAGCGGTGTTCTGGAGGGGTTTTCGCTCGATCTTGCCGCTGTTTTATCAACCACCGCTTGATAGCGGCTTGATCGTAGCTTGATGTAGACAATTGTATTGAAATTCCCCTTTTTTATCGGTATCGTTTATACAGATATAAGGTGTGTTGTGAAAAAAACGATTTCCCCGACTCGACTGTCGGGAACTGTTCCCATTCCCGGCTCAAAATCCCATACCATACGGGCGCTGCTCATTGCGTCCCGTGCCGAAGGGGTGAGTGTTATCAAGAACCCCCTCTTCTCCTCGGACACTGAGGCGTGTATCGAGGCGTGCCGCGTCTTCGGGGCCTCAGTAACGAGGAGCGGAAATGATCTGGAAGTTGAAGGGGCCGGCAGGAATTTCGCGGGTGAAGACGGGACCATCGACGTGGGGAACTCGGGAACGACCCTCTACCTGGCCGCGGGATTGGCAGCGACAGGAAGAGGCAGATTTACCTTTACCGGTGACGATCAAATTCGGCGCCGTCCCATCGGTCCCCTTCTCAACTCGGTGAGAGATTTAGAGGCGGAAGCGGTCAGTATCAAAAACAACGACTGCGCACCGATAGTGGTAACAGGTCCCCTCCACGGCGGCGCCACGACCATCGAATGTCCGACCAGCCAATTTCTCTCCAGCCTGCTACTTGCCGCTCCTCTCGCGTCTCCTTTTGCCGAGCGCGATAGTGAGAGCGGCAGAACGGAAGGCGTTCAAGCGGCGGCGGACCGGAAAGCCGGAACGGAAATAACCGTGCCCCTGCTCAACGAAGCCCCGTACGTTCGCATGACACTCTCCTGGCTCGATGCTCAAAACATCACCTACAGTGCAGCGGAAGATCTGTCCCGATTTTCCGTTCCCGGGGGGCAACGCTATTCCTGTTTCAACCGGACCGTGCCGGGAGATTTTTCATCGGCGACCTTCTTCCTCTGCGCGGCAGCCGTCACAGGATCGACAATTACTTTAGAAAACTTAGACATGGATGATTCTCAGGGGGATAAAGAGGTCATAGCAATCCTGCGTTCAATGGGATGTCGAATTCATGCCGATAAGAAAAAGATGACCGTCACAATAGAAGGCGCCCCTTTAACCGGCAGGGAAATCGATCTCAATGCCATTCCCGATATCAGCACGATGGCGCGCAGGCAGGAAGAACTG
>CAZJBZ010000346.1:0-4958 GCA_964543975.1 uncultured Spirochaetales bacterium | reverse complement strand
GTATCACATAGTCTCTTTTGTTGAGGAAGGCCCTTCCTTTGGCGGCTATGAGGAGATGGAGGGTGGCCCGCGGACTCATTCCCAATCGCAGATGTTTACTTTGCCGCGTCGCGGATGATAATTGCGTCAGATAGGTTTTCACTTTCGGATCTACCCGGACGTCCTGCACCGCTTGACGGAGCAGCCGGATCTCTTCAGGTGATGTTACCGAATCGACAACTGAAAAGGGATCGTTGACGTGGAACTTATCCAGGATTTTCATCTCTCTTTCACTGTCCGGAAAACCGATGGTGAATGAAAGGCCGAACCTGTCCAGCTGTGCTTCGGGGAGCTGGAAGGTCCCGGCATACTGCGAAGGGTTCTGGGTCGCTATGACGAAAAACGGTTTGGGCAGAGGATATGTTGTTCCGTCTACCGTGACCGCTTCTTCCTGCATCGCTTCCAACAGAGCGGACTGCGTTCGTGCTGAAGCGCGGTTTATTTCATCGGCTAATATAAACTGATGCATTATGCCGCCCTCTTTAAAGACAAAGTCCCGTTTTTCCTGGCTCCAAATGGTCATTCCGACAATATCGCCGGGGAGCAGATCGGGGGTAAACTGGATGCGGCCGAAGTCTAGGCCGGTTGCCGCGGCCAGACTTTTTGCTAAGGTGGTTTTGCCGACGCCGGGAATATCCTCTATCAAAGCGGACAGACCGCCGAAAAAGGCAATCAGGACCGATTGGACGGTTTCTTCTTTGCCGACAAAGGTCCTGAAAACCTGCTCTTTAATTGACTGAACAGTAGCATGGTGGTTATGTGTATCTTTCATTTTTAATCCGTAGTAAGAAAGTAATCATTACGAGTGACGTAGTCAAGTATATGTTAGAAAACGTATTTTTCAGCAGAAGTATCCGGGCCTTCCAACGGTTCGGCCGGCTTTCCATCGTCGGCCGAATCGGTTTGTTTTCTAAATCGTGCAGGGTCGAAAGGGCGGAGATCGAAACTGCTGCATCGTCCGTCTACGATGAGTTCCGCTAAGGCAACGGACGCGGCCGGGGCGTGCATGAAGCCGTGACCGCTGAACCCGACCGCGCAATAGAGGTTTCCCGGGACAGCCGCATCCGTTTGGTATTGGTTCGGACCGGGGATTGCGACACGGCCTATGAGGGCATGATCGTCCGGAGTCATACACCGTATCCCAACAATGGTCCGTACAATCTCGCCGGTTTCCAGTGATGGGGCCCGCGTGAGGCCCGCTTCAACAATCCGGTCGATTGTGTCTTCTTCCGTTATCGGTTTCAAAGAGACGGTCCCTTCGCGGTCGGTTCCTCCCATGAGGGCGATGTTGCCCGGTTCAGGTTTCAGATACCATCCTGTCGTGGTGTCGACAATCAGAGGGGTGTTTTTAGATAGCCGAAAGCAGGGGCGAACGACCACGACATGCCGTCGTCTCGGTACGAGCGGAAGTTCTATTCCTGCCATTTTAAAAACGGAGCCGGCAAACGGACCGGCGCAATTTATTACCACCTCTGCCGTAATCGGTCCCTTCGTTGTTCCGACTTCGGATATCCGGCCGGAGGTTATGGTCAAGCCGGTGACCTCCGTTTTGGTCCGAATGGTGACCCCTTCTTCCCTGCACTTTCGAAGATAGTGTTGGGTGACTAAGCCGGGATCGGCGTGAGCTTCATCCGTGGAATAGGAGCCGCTGGAAATGTCTTCGAAGTTGAGAAAGGGTGCCAATTCCGTTATTTGTTCCTTGTTCAACTCCACCACATCGACACCGAGCGATCGTTGTAAAGCGACTGCCGGATTAGTATGGACCTCTTTTGAGCGATCAGCAACCGCGGTAGTTACGCGGCTTGCTTCCGGCTGCAAAAAAAGATAGCCGTTCCGTTCAAAACCGATGCCGGCTTTTTCACCGGTACCGGCATCGCGCGGTCCCCCGTCTTCACCTGTTTTTTTACCGGTGCCGGGAGCTGCTTGGTCGCGATTTGTGCCTGTCTCTTGCCGCATCCGTTCGTATCTCGCCAGCCCGTATTGTGAAAAACGGATGTTGGCTTCACTCGAGAATTGCAGCCTAATGCCTCCGGAACAGGCGGCGGTACTGCCGCTTCCCGCAAGCTCTTCTTTTTCAAGGATGACTATTTTTGGGGAGGAATTCAGATTGGATGCACCGGTAGCACGGTTCTTCACGGTAAGTTTTATGGCCAGCTCCTGTCCCACGGCCAAGCCGACAATGCCTGCTCCGATGATGATAATATCCGCTTTTTCCATTGTCTCTTTACGACCCCCGTAACTCAATTGTTAATTGTTTTTCTTCCGACGTAATGCATGCTTCGTACTGTTTCAGTTGCTGTAGGAACTGTCCCGTGGAAGTTTCTGCCCTGTCATCGCCAGACGGTTTGGCGTGCGGCGGTTTCGCCTCGGTCCGTTCACCGTCCTGCTTCTGTCGTCGATATGGCTGGTTGCCGCGTAAATTATCGCCCTGTCCGCGGTGGTGTGGAGGTCATCGATTCCATCCCGCATCAGCCACCGCCCGTTTGTAAACTTCATGTGGGTTCTCCTGCCGGTTTCATGTTTAGGGTAATGGTATCACGGAACACGATTTTGGTTCCAGGTATGATAGAATACCCCGTTCTGTATCTTCGCGCTACTTGGTCGCGTCACGAGACTTGGGGGCTTCTCGGTGCCGCCGACGATGAAGCCATTCGAAAGGTTCCATCGTAGGTAGACGATTTACGGATTGTTGCCGTCCTCTCCAGGCACATGCTCGACATGCGGAAACCGGATGTTCTTCTCGAGGATGTGATGAAGTTTTTGGATACGTTGGAAGTGTGATTTGAGCATGATAAAGTTATATAGAAGTGAAGGAGTAAAATGGTCGATCAAAATACCGTTTTCAAAACAAGGCCGGATTATCCCCGAATTAATATGGCAGAATATTTCAAAACGTCGAGACCATTCCATTAACATTGGAATTTACGATAAAAGAAGTAAAGCAGAGCCAGGGGAATGCGCACCAGCTGTGTAAGCGACCAAACAGTAGACGCTGTGTTGACAAACCCTTCGGCCCGAGGTAGCTTAATATCATAAACGGAAAAGTATATGGCGGAGCGAAGCGGCGACTGGCTGTCGCAGGCACAACGTGACCTTGAGAGTGCAAAATCTCAACGGAAAGAAGGTTTTTACGAGTGGTCGACCTTCATCTCACAACAATCAGCCGAGAAAGCACTTAAAGCTGTGCTCCAAAAACTCGGTGGGGAAGCTTGGGGACATGTCACGTCAAAACTCCTTACCGCAATCGAAGAACAATTGCAAACGGACAGCGGTCTAAAAAATGCGGCCCTCTTTTTGGATAAATTCTATATTCCGGCCCGATATCCCAATGGATGGGGAGAAGGAACTCCGGCTGATTATATTACGAAGGAAGATGCGGACAATGCAATCGATAATTCGGAAAAAATCTTACGGTTCTGTGAAGGTTTTTTTTCTGGACCGGGAACTACTGAAAGAACGGATCCGTAACGCTGTAGAGGTCTTGACTGCGGATTGTCCGGAAGTTTACATGGTGATTCTGTTCGGTTCGGTAGCCGAAGACCGAGCATTACCTTCAAGTGATATAGATATTCTGCTCATTATCGACAGTAGTGATGAACGTTTTATCGATAGGCCGACCATCTATCTCCCCTATTTCCAACAGTTACCGATGGGCGTAGACTGTTTTGTATTTACACGGGAAGAAGTACAATCGGGGAAACATCAGATTATCGGTACAGCTAACAGGCAGGGTGTTGTACTGTTCAAGTGTGTTCCGTCCAAACCGTGAGCACGAATATTGTCATATTACATGCCTTTCATCATTGAGGGTGGAACTATGTACCTACGAATGGCCTTTAATGGTGCTTTCCCTATAAATACAGAGAAAATGGGTCTGTTGCTTCAGGATTTTGGGAATAAAAAAATATTTGATTGCTTGAGGCACTTGCAAAAATCACCATTTTATCCGGACCACATACCCCTATTTTGAAAGAGGCTCACTTCTGTGTATTTATTGAGTTATTTTTTCAATCTTGCCAACTATTGGTAGGATAATAGTTTGATCTCTTTTAATAATTCCTTCCAGCGTTTTACCATTCGCCAGCTAATTTCCCATAAATTATGGTTAAACCAGCTTTTTTGTAAAAATACAATCCGTAATCCGGATTCCTGCCAAGCTTTTACTTCATGAGGGTTTTTCCTAATATTCTTATCTTTTGTTATTACAAAGCAATCCGGTTCTTTTCCAAAGTGAGTTATCCAAGTGATATCATCTACATTTTCAGGAAATGTATCTCGGAGATGTATAACCTCAATCCCGTGTATTCCTTCAAGTTCATTTAGTGCTCGTGCTAAACGTGGTGGTAAATTATTATCAAAAACACATTTCATGCGACATTTTTATTTTCGAAGTGTATAGCTAATTCTATATCCTTTTTATCAATGTCATACCATTCGGCTAATTCAGTTATAGTCTGACCACTATTATATAACTCGGTAATGGTCTTTACCGGAATATTGGAACTTTGTATAGATGGTTTTCCAAAATTTATTTTCGGATCTATTATGATATTAATACTTTTCCCTTTCGGCCAATATCTTTCAGCAATATCATATTTATCAAAGTCTATACACTCATACAATTCCGGTAAAACAATTTCATCAAATTGATATTGTTTTTTTATTAAATCTATTAACTGAGGCAAATCCGATTCTTTTGCAATTCTAGCTAAAATAGTATTTCCATCCGTATAAATTTTTTTTATTGCAAATGGGTGATTATTTGATAGGAGTAGTGATGCTCTTTCAACGGCTTTCCGTATTATTTGTAAACTAAGGCCATATTTTTTAAATGATTTTATAAACAGTATTTCAATTAAATCTAAAAAACTAAGTGCTTTTTTTGAATCAATTTTTTTATAATCGCTGGGAAAAATAGG
>CAZJBZ010000345.1:3905-4967 GCA_964543975.1 uncultured Spirochaetales bacterium | reverse complement strand
GCAAAACAGATAGCCGAACAGCTTGCAGGTGAATATAGTGAAACCTCCGAAGAACCTACAAAAGAAGAGCTAATAGAGAAAACCGAAGAGCTTCTCGGTAGTATTCGGATTTTGGGAGAAGTTGCACTTGAACCGGTAGGTGCAAACGGCAGCACAATGATTGAATTCAATGCGGAAAGTGAGAACTATACTGAACAAAAAGCAATTACTATTACTAAAATTCGCTTAATCATCGATGATAGAAAAGAAGTGGTTGTTTTGAATGACCCTTTTTCCTTCAAAATTGAACCTGAATCGACTCGCGAAGTGACGATTCCGATTACCATTGAAGAACCTTTAAAGGCAGGTGTCAAAACAGGAACCCTTCATTTTTCATTTTCCGGTGAAACTGTTCTCATTCCGGCGGTTACCGACGTAAACTTCAAGGTTAAGTCCGTTATTGAGAACAATATCTGGTTGATACCGGTAGCAATTGTCATTTTAGCAGCAATTGTCTTTGGTATCATTTTGCTCACAAAATCAATCGCCGCGAATAAAGGTCTATCATTTCGTGTTTTTGTGGACAATGTGCCTGTAACCAAGAAACCGGTAAAACTGAAACACGATGAAACCATCTTTTTGACTCTTCAAAAACTTGAGTTTTCGATTTGTGAACAGAAAGTCGAAGGAGCAGTCGCGGAGCTTATCACTGACCAAGAAAGACTCAAAATCTCTTTTCTTAATCATCCTGATATAAAAATCATGGATGATGTTCCTGAAAACGTACTGGGTGAAAAGATTCGGATTCGCTTAAAGGGCGGTTACAAAACGTTATTATTTAGGGTTGCGTAGAGAATATGCCACATTCGGCTCTTTTTTTCTTCGATGTCCCCTTATCGGAAAAAGTCCCCGGCTTTCCTCATGATATGGCACCTTCTCTTTTTCCGTTTTGGGGATCTTATACATTTTTTGATTTCGCGATTGCAAATACATACCCTCTTCTTGATGAATCTTTTCCAAAATTATTTACATCGAGTTCGAATAGATGCTTTATTCTTTATTGGATCTGATTTTGCTGTAAAA